>CAYNRT010000013.1:0-14405 GCA_964399945.1 uncultured Candidatus Saccharibacteria bacterium
TTTACCGCTTATGCCGAAGATCCGGATGGAGATAACCTGAAGCTTCTTTTTGATTGGGATGATGATACATCCTACGCCACGGATTACGCTTCTTCCGGGGAAAGCCACAGCGCCACTCATTCCTGGAGCGCACCGGGTGTTTATAATGTCTGCGTGATTGCCGGAGACAGCGAGGACTGGTCAGATCCGACCTGCCGGCTGATTGACACAGAAAGCGGGGAATGGGGCGCAGGCATTAAAGCAGATTTCAGCTTTTGCCTCAAACAGGGCTCTTCCAGCGAAGTTGAGTTTACCGATTTGTCAACCGATACAATGGGCGAAATAAATTCATGGAGCTGGGATTTTGGCGACGGAGAAAGTTCTGATTTGCAGAATCCGGAACATAATTACGAAGCAGAATCCGGGTTTGCCGAGGTTTTCAGCGATGATTTCAGCGACGGAGATTTCAGCGACTGGACGCTTGTCAAGCTTGTTGATAACTACTGCGGCTGGGATATTTTAGACGGGGCATTGAGAGAAAAAAGCAATTCCTGCGTCTCAATAATGCTTTCTCCCTACAATTCAGATGCCGGCAGATATACAGTAGCCTCGCAAGCGAAAAGTTCAGGCGGCTTAAATGATGTAATAGGGATTGTCTTTGGCTACCAAGACCCGCAAAATTATTACAGCTTCAAATGGTATGATCCGATAAACCAGAAAGGCTCTACAGCGAGAAAACTTATCAGAGTAAGCGGTGGAGACAGCGAGGTGCTTGCCGAAGATTCCGGAGTGGCAATGGCGGATGATACTTGGTATACCTTTAAAGTAATTGTAGGCGGCGGGCAAATTGTTGTTAAGGTTGACGGCCAGCCAGTTTTGTCCGCTTCCGGCTCGCCTTTATTGGAAGAGTCAGGTGTTTTCAGCGGGGACAATGACGGCCGAAACGGCGACGGCGCTCTCTATGACAACTTTACCATTGAAGAAGAAGGAGGGTTTTTCTTGGTGCGGCTCGATATAGGGGATGATCAAGGAAACAGCGATTATGCGGTGAAAAGCCTTGATTTTGGCTCTATTGAAGACTGCCCGGCAAACCAGCCGCCGCAGGCTTCAAGCCTTTCTGCCGCGGCTGATGATTACTGCCAGAGCCCGGCTTACCAGTTTTCTTGGATTTATTCCGACCCGGAAGAGCAGGAGGAAAGCAGGTTTGACTTTCAAGTTGATGACAATGCTGATTTTTCTTCTCCTGAAGTGGACAGAAGCTTTTCCGGATTAAGTTATGCGTCTGGAAGCCAAAACAATCAAAGGGTGGATATTACCAGCGGTTCTTTTGAAGATTTTCTTTCTTACGGCAAGACATATTATTGGCGGGTAAGAGTCTGGGATAGTGAAGGCGGCGCTTCTAACTGGGTTGAAGGCGCTTCTTTTACCACAGCTGCGCATGAATATCCCCAGCCAAGCATTAGTTTTCTGCCGGAGTACCCTGCTGTGGGCGAAGTGGTCAGGTTCAGCGGCTCCGCGGAAACTTACGGCGGGGCAAGCGTTAGCTCCTGGAGTTGGACTTTTGAGGGCGGAAATCCAGCCTCTTCCAGCCAGCAGAATCCGCAAGTCATCTTTAATTCCAGCGGAAGCAAAAATGTTTCCCTTTCCGTTACCGATACCGACGGCTATTCCTGTTCTACAAGCAGAGAAGTGAGAGTGGGGCTTTCCCTGCCCCGTTGGGAAGAAATTTCTCCGGAAGAAAGATAGCTTCTCAACGGTTTGAAATTCAGCGTTAAGAAAGATAAAAAGCCAAATGAAAAAGCGGTTAAAGGGCTGTTGGCAAGCAGGGGGGTTGACAAAAAAAAAGAAGCGTCTAAAATGTAAAGTTAGAGACTGCGGAGAGATTAAGCGAAGAAAAGCCGGCTGCGGCAGTCAGTTGCCGGCGGCTTAAAAATTTTAAACTTTGCTTTGATTTTAAAACTATTTTAATTAATTCTGCGGGTCTTTTGGCGAACTCCAAAAAGAAAGGAGTAGCTTTTATTGTCCTTAATAATCTTTTACAGCATCAATTATCTGATTTCTGTTTATTGCGCCGTTAGGGCTGCTCATCCTTAAGAGAAGCAGGGCGGGAAAGTCTAAAGAATTGTAAAAACAAATGCCTGCCCGCCTTTTGTTTTTTTGCCTGCCTCTGCTGCCGCGTTGCGCTTATATGCCCCAAAAAGCAAATATGCAGATAAAAAATTTTTCTAAAAACCGCCTTTCATTTTTCCCCACTTCCTTATTGGAGCACCAGAAGCAAAGCTGGGAACTGTTTTGGAAAAGAGGATTTAAAGAAGTTTTTGAAGAAGTTTTTCCCATATTTGACTATACAGAAAAACAATTCAAATTGAGTTTTATAGATTATGTTTTGGAAAAGCCGAAGCATAAGAACGAATACGAAGCCAAAGAAAACAATGCCACTTACAGTGCTCCGTTAAAGATAAGGATAAAGCTTGAGAACCTAAAAACAAAAGAAGAAAAAGAACAGGAAGTGTTTCTGCTTGATTTCCCTTTAATGACGAAATCAGGCACTTTTATTATAAACGGGGTGGAAAGGGTAATTATTTCCCAGTTGATACGATCGCCGGGAGTTTTTTTTACAGCAAAAAACAGGCAGGGGAAAAAGCTTTTCGGCGCTAAAATTATTCCAGCGCGCGGCGCCTGGCTTGAGTTTGAAACAGACGCTTCAGGCTTTATCGGCGTGAAGATAAACAGGCAGAGAAAGGTAGCCGCCACGCTTCTTTTAAAAGCTTTGGCCGGAATGGACGCTGACAAAATATGGAAAGAGTTTAAGGATATTGATGTTGGGGAAGTAAAAATGATTGAGAAAACCCTTTCCCGCGATTCCGCGGAAACCACAGAAGAAGCTTTAGTAGAAGTTTACCGCAAATTAAGACCTGGTGATTTGGCGAGCGCCGATGCGGCAAAAGATTTAGTTTGGAATATGTTTTTCAACTTCCAGCGGTACGACTTAAGCCGCGTGGGAAGATGGAAAATGCGGAGGAGGCTTCCGGAGCTTAGGAGGAAATTTGCTAAAAACCGCGCCAAAGAAGAGGAAATCTCTTTAAAGGAAAGAACGCTTCAGCCGGAGGACATTCTTTATGTCCTAAAAGAAATTATACGGCTCAACAACAACCCTAATGCTCGGCCTGACCAAATAGACCATTTGGGTAATCGCCGCGTTAAAAGCATTTCAGAGCTGCTTGAAGCGAGAGTAAGGGTTGGTCTTATGAGGCTGAAAAGGGTTATTCAGGACAGAATGTCAACCATTGATCCAATAAATCTCAACCCTGCCCAGCTTATAAGTCCTCGTTCAATAATGGCTGTCCTTCAAGAATTTTTTGCTTGCTCCCAGCTTTCACAATTTATGGACAGCATTAACCTCTTGTCCGGACTTGAGCATAAAAGAAGGCTTACGGCCACTGGACCAGGCGGCTTAACAAGAGAAAGAGCGGGTTTTGATGTGCGTGATGTTCAGCCGTCCCATTACGGGAGGCTTTGTCCCATACAAACGCCTGAAGGGCAAAACGTAGGACTGATATCTCATCTTTCCTGCTATGCGCGCATTAATTCTTTTGGTTTTTTGGAAACCCCCTACTTCCGCGTAAAAAACGGAAAAGTGACGAAAGAAGTTTGTTATCTTACCGCTGACGAGGAAGAAGGTTTTAATATTGCTCATGCCGGTACAGAAGTAGATTCAGACAACAGAATTGTTCCTAAAAAAGTAAAAGTCAGGCACGGAGGAAAACCAACAATAGCGGCGAGAGAAGAAGTTGACTTTATAGATGTTTCTCCGAACCAGCCCATAAGCGTGGCAACAAGCTTAATTCCCTTTTTGCAGAACAATGACGGCAACAGGGCAATGATGGGCTCTAATATGCAGAGACAGGCAGTTCCCCTGCTTCAGCCGGAGCCGCCGTTAGTTGGGACAGGAATGGAGGCGGCGGTGGCTCGGGACAGCGGCTGCTGCGTTTTTGCCGAAGAAGATGGTGTTGTGAGCGAGATTGATGCAAACGAAGTTAAGATAAAAACAAAGACAGGCAAAACAATAAATTATCCACTTATTAAATTTAACAGAAGCAACCAGTACACTGTTTATCATCAGACGCCAGTAGTGAAAAAAGGAGATAAAGTGAAGAAAGGCGATATTGTTGCTGAAGGATCAGCTGTTTCTCAGGGAAGGCTTTCTCTAGGAAGAAATATTATGGTTGCTTTTATGCCCTTCCGCGGCTGGAACTATGAAGACGCCATTGTTATTTCCCAAAGACTGGTTGAAGAAGGAGTTTTCACTTCTTTGCATATTGAGGATTTTGTCTGCAATGTAAGAGAAACAAAACTGGGTCCGGAAACCACAACCTGCGACATACCGAATATTTCCGAAGAAAAGCTGAAGGACCTTGATGAGGAAGGAATAATCAGAGTGGGCGCTGAAGTGGGGCCCGGCGATATTCTTGTCGGAAAGATTTCTCCCGGCGGAGAAAAAACCCTTACCGCTGAAGAAAGGCTCTTAAAAGCTATTTTTGGAGAAAAGGCGAAGGACATAAAAGACACTTCCTTAAAGATGGAGCATGGAAAAAAAGGAAGAGTAATCAGAGTAAGGATTTTTTCCCGCAAAGAAGGATACAAGCTGGAGCCGGGAGTTATTAAAAAAATTATTATTGAAGTTGGTCAAATTAGGAAGATAAAGGTTGGTGACAAATTGTGCGGCCGCCACGGCAATAAAGGGGTTATAGCCAAGATACTTCCTGTTTCAGAAATGCCTTTTATGGAGGATGGTACGCCGATTGACATTATTTTAAATCCTCTGGGAGTGATTTCGCGAATGAATATAGGGCAGGTTTTGGAAACCCATTTAGGATGGGCAGCAAAAAAGTTAAATTATTTTGCTATTACGCCTTCTTTGGCCGGAGCAACGGATGAAGATGTAAAAAATGAGCTGAAGAAAGCAGGGCTGCCTCTTTCCGGTAAAACTACGCTTTATGACGGCAGGACAGGCGAACCTTTTGCCCAAAAAGCCACTGTTGGCTATATGTACATAATGAAGATGATACATATGGTGGAAGATAAGATACATATGCGCTCTACAGGCCCTTATTCGCTGATTACGCAGCAGCCGCTTGGAGGAAAGGCGCAGTTTGGCGGGCAGAGGTTTGGAGAAATGGAAGTTTGGGCGCTGGAGGGCTATGGCGCTGCTCATACTCTGCAGGAAATGCTTACTGTAAAATCTGATGATGTGCCCGGCAGAGCTTCAACCTATGAAGCCATTTTGAGCGGCGAGGAAATTAAGAAGCCCAATATTCCCGCTTCCTTTAATCTGCTGGTAAACGAACTTAAGTCTTTGGGTTTTGATGTAAGAACTAAAAAAGCGCCGGAAGAGGAAGTAGAGAAGACAGCAGACAGCCGCGCCGCTTTAGAGAAAACAGCGGCAAAAGAGCAAAAAAAATCAACATCAACAACCGATAAGAAATAGGACTTATGAAAATATCCGATCTCCAATCAATAAGCATAAGGCTTGCTTCTCCTAAGGATATTTTAAGTTGGTCTTCGGGGGAGGTTAAAAAGCCGGAGACAATTAACTACCGCACGCAGAAACCGGAAAAAGACAGCCTCTTTTGCGAAAGGATATTCGGGCCGAGCAAAGATTTTGAGTGTTATTGCGGAAAATACAAAGGGATTAGGTATAAAGGGATTGTTTGCGACCGCTGCGGCGTGGAAGTTATAAGGAGCCAAGTGCGGCGGGAAAGAATGGGACACATTAAATTAGTTTCTCCGGTTTCCCATATATGGTTTTTGAAAGGCATTCCTTCAAGCATAGGAATGGTTCTTAACATTTCCGAACAAAAACTGGAAAGGGTTGTTTACTTTGTTTCATATATTATAGACAAGGTTGACGAAAAAGCTAAGAAATCTTTATTAGATGAGCTGGAGCAAGAATTTAAACAAAAGAGAAAAGAGATAGAATCGGGGCCTGCTTCTGAAAAGGCTAAAGCCAAGGAAATAGAAAAATTAAAAGGCAGGCTTCTTGAAGCAAAGCGCGAAATTGAGAGCATAAAACCATTATCTGTGCTCTCTGAAGTTGAATATCAAAACCTTTCCTTAAAATATGGGGAGATTTTTACGGCGGGCACCGGAGCGGAAGCGCTGGCGGAGATATTTAAGAAAATTAACCTGAAAAAAGAGATAGAAAAACTGAAAAAAGAAGCTGAGAAAACTCCTTTAAGCGAGAAAAAGAAAGTTTTAAGAAGACTCAAGCTTTTCCAAGGAATGTACAGAGCGGGTATCAGGCCGGAATGGATGTTTTTAACCGTTCTCCCCGTTTTGCCGCCTGATCTTAGACCTATGGTTCAAATTGATGGAGGCCGTTATGCCTCTTCTGACTTAAACGACCTTTACCGCCGTGTAATTAACAGAAACAACCGCTTGAAATACTTAATGGACATATCAGCTCCGGCAGCTATTATTCGCAACGAGAAAAGAATGCTCCAAGAGGCTGTGGACAGTCTTTTAGACAACAGTATGAGAAAAAGCCAAGTGACAAGAGCTTCTACAGGAGGAAAAAGGCTCTTAAAATCACTGGCTGACATACTTTCAGGTAAACAGGGGCGGTTCAGAAGGAATTTATTGGGCAAGAGAGTTGATTATTCAGGCCGTTCAGTTATTGTGGCGGGTCCGGAGCTGAATTTTGGACAGTGCGGTATTCCAAAAATTATGGCTTTAGAGCTTTTTAAGCCCTTTATAATCAAAGAGCTTTTGGATAAAGAAATAGCTTTTAATGTAAGAGGCGCATCGCGTCTTATTGATGAAAAAAGCCCGGAAGTTTTCAGTGTTTTAGAGGATGTTGTTAAGGGCAAGCTTGTTTTATTAAACAGAGCGCCCACCTTGCACAGACTGGGAATACAGGCTTTTGAGCCTGTGCTTATAGAAGAAGAGGCGATAAAACTGCATCCATTGGTATGTAAAGCTTTTAACGCTGACTTTGATGGTGACCAGATGGGGGTTTTTCTTCCTCTCTCCAAGGAAGCCCAAAAAGAATCAGAAGAAATCATGTTTTCTCTCCGCAATTTTTTGAAACCGGCGATGGGGCTGCCGATTGTCGCGCCGACTTTAGATATTGTTCTGGGCTGCTATTGGCTTACTACTGCTGATTCCGAGGCGCGTGGTGCTGGTGGCGCGTTTGGCAGTTTTGAGGAAGTTCTTACAGCTTTCAGTTTGAATAAAATAGATATCCGCGCGCTTATCCGCGTTATTCCGACTGCCGCAAAGGCGAAGAAAGCTGTCAAAGACAGGGAAGGCCGCCGCGGGGTTCAGAAAGAGGGCTTTTTGGAAACTACTTGTGGCAGAATTATTTTTAACGAAGCTTTGCCTGAAAAAATGGATTTTATAAACGAACAAGTTGATGCAAAAAAACTTTCAGATATAATTGGCAGAATAGTTGATATGTGCTCGCCGCAGGAAACAGCAAAAGCTCTTGACCGCATAAAAGAGGTTGGTTTTGAGTACGCCACGTTCTCAGGGCTTACCTTAGGTAAAGACGATTTCATTGTCCCTAAGGAAAAAAAGGAAATTATAGCGCGCAAAGAAAAGGAAATAGAGATGATTGAAAAAGAAAAGAAAGAAGGCCTTCTTTCAGAAGAGGAAAAAAGCTTGAGGATTATCGGTGTTTGGCATCAAGCGAAGGAGGAAATACAGAAAATAGTTTCTCAAACAATGCCGAAAGACAATCCAATTTCAGTCATAGTCAATTCTGGGGCACGAGGCTCCTGGGCGCAGCCCGTTCAGATATGCGGAATGAAAGGTTTGGTTAACTCTCCTTCGGGCAAAGTAATAGAACTTCCAGTAAGAAACTCTTTCAAAGAAGGCTTTGATGTTTTGGAATTCTTCCTATCTACGCATGGAGCAAGAAAGGGTTCGGTTGATAAAGCCCTGCGTACTTCTGCGTCCGGATATCTTACCAGAAGACTTGTTGATGTGAGCCATGAGCTTATTCTTACTGAGGAAGATTGTCGGGATACCGAAGGCCAAGAAATCTTTAGGAGCGATGCTCAAGAAATTGGTCAGAAGTTTTCCTTTAAGATTGTTGGCAGGGTTGCTTTGGAAAACATCAAAAGCGGCGGGCGTTTGATTGTGCGCAAAGGAGAATTTATAGATTGGGAAAAAGCCAAAGAGATTGAAAAAACCGACATTAAAAAGGTAAGGGTGCGTTCACCTTTGAGCTGTAAAACCATAAGGGGAATTTGCTGCAAGTGCTATGGCTGGCATATGGCAACGAATGAGCCGGCGAAATTAGGCGATGCTGTAGGGGTGGTTGCTTCTCAATCAATCGGTGAGCCGGGAACGCAGCTTACTATGAGAACTTTCCATCTTGGCGGAGTTGCTGGTGGCGGGGATATCACTCAAGGTTTACCGAGAGTAGAAGAGATATTTGAGCTTAGGAGCTTGAAAGGAGAAGGAGTAATAAATCTTACTGATGGATGGGTAAAAAAGATTGATTTAAAAGGAGGCGAAATTATTATTTCTCCAATTATTTCTGCAGATAAAAAAACTCGTGCCGGAAAAGGGAAAAAGAGCGCGAAGAAAGATGGGAAGAAGGAAAAAACAACAAAAAGCAATCAAGAAGACAAGGTTTATGAAATTCCGTTGGAGGCTGATGTTTTTGTTAAAGAAGGAGACAGGGTGTCGGTTGGAGAAATTCTTTGTTCAGGCCCGCTTGACTTGAAGAAGCTTTTTAAAATTTCTGGAATCAGCGCTGCCCAGAGATATATTATTAAGGAGGTGCAAAGGGTTTATGTAAGCGAAGGCATTAATATTCACGATAAGCACATAGAACTTATCACGCGCCAAATGTTTTCCCGTGTAAAAATTATTGATCCTGGCGATGGACCCTGGGTGCCTGAACAAATTGTTTCCCGAGCTGAATTTGAAGAGAACAAGAAAAGAATTATTAAAGAAGGAGGAAGCATTCCTAAGGCCGAAGTAATATTATTGGGCATCTCAAGGGTTGCCATTACTTCGGACAGCTTTTTGTCTGCCGCTTCTTTCCAAGAGACATCGCGCGTACTTATTAAAGCCGCTTTAGAAGCCAAAGAAGACAAGCTGCAAGGTCTTAAGGAAAATGTCATTATAGGCAGAATGATTCCTGCGGGTACTGGTTTTAGACGGAGGAAATAGAAATGAACCGGGTGTGCAAAACAAATTTATCCGAGGATTGCCCCCGGTTTTTTTATTTGCGCAGTCTACAGAGAAAAGGAAGTGAAAGAGGTTGAGGAAATGCAGGAAGCATATACGGGTATAAGCTATTCTTCTTTTTCTGATGTTTTTGTGTTAAAATATTAGTATAAAAGAGAGCGGCATAAAGCAAAATTTAAACTTCCAAAAAGCCGCCCTATGCGTTTTTCGTTTATGAAAAAACTGATAATTTTTTTCTTTGCCGTTTTATGCTTTCTAATTCCGCTGTTTTCGAATAAAGCATCCGCTAATAGCGGCGCTGTTTTAAAAGTTGATCCGCCGACCGCAAGCGTAAAAGCCGGAGAAGTTTTTCAAGTCAATATTGTTTTGGATACTGGAGGCAAGAGTATTGTTGCCGCTGCTGCCTACATTTACTATAATCCGAGCATTTTTAGGGTTGTGGGCGCCAGTATAGAAAATTCTTGTTTTTCTTCTTTTAGCGAAGCAAGAACGCCTTGTTCTTACTGGGGCGGTCCTTGTGTTGTTGTTAAAGGCAATAATCATTCCGGTTTTGTTAAAATAATAGGCGGTGCGCCTTTGCCTGGAGCCAGACCGCGACAGTGCATATTGGCGCAGTTGGAAGTAGTGGCGCTAAGGGGTGTTGAACCGACTACTGATAATTTTGTTTTTGGTTTTAAAGAAAAAAAACCAGGAAGACAGAGTTCAATTGTAGTTTTGGGTGACGGCTTGGGGACAAATGTTCTGGCGTCTGTTCAAAATGCCCGTTTTCAAGTTGAACCTTCTGATTTTGATGAAGATGAAATTAGCTGGGATGACGAAGAGGATTATGACTGGGGGACAGATGAAGACGACGATGGCGGCGCTTGGCAAATGGAAGATGAAGAAGATGAAGAAGATGAAGAGAATTATGATCAAGGAAGTAATGGCGGACAAACAAGTGAAGAAAAAGAAAATGGAAACGGCGGCGAGCAAGAGGGTGAAGGCAAAGGTAGCGGAGAAGAAGAGGGAAAAAAGCAGACAGAAGAAAACAGGTTAAAAGTATTAGGATTAAAAGCAATAAACATTACCTCTAATTCGGCGGAAATAGTTTGGGAGACGGATAGGCCGGCGAAAGGAAAGGTTATTTATCTTGATGCTGATGCTTACGATGAAGTTAAGGAAAAAGAAGGCAAAGGATATTACACAAAAAAGCATTCAGTTCTCCTTTCAGACCTTCTTCCTCACCGACTGTATTATTTTTTCGTCCAAAATGAAAGCACTGATGGCTCCTGGGAAGTTTCGCGCCAAATGTCTTTTGAGACAGCGACAGCCGGTGAAAGTTCTTCTGCTGGCAGCGGAAGAGGTACGGAGGTAAAAGAAGAAAAGCAAAAGAGAGGCAGCAGCTTTACTGAAGAAAGCGAAAAGGAAGAAAGGAGCAAAAAACAAAAAGAGCGAAAAGAAGCAGAGAGCCGGCTGGAGCGCGAAAGAATAGAAAGAATCAGAGAATTAAAGGAGAAAATACAGGAGATTATAAGGAAAATAAATCTTTTTAGAGCTGAACTTGCCCGCCTTTTAAAAAAGAAAACAGCCCCAACGCCAAAACAAAGGAGCAAAGAAGAGGATTACACAATTCCTGAGGGCTTTAAATTTACCAATAATCTCCATTTTGGCCAGAAAGGGCGCGAGATTAAGTACCTTCAAGCATTTTTATCGCGCCAAGGAAAAGAAATTTATCCTGAAGGGATAGTGACAGGATATTTTGGGCCAGCCACTAAAAGAGCTGTTATTCGCTTCCAAGAAAAATATGCTGAAGATATTCTTGCGCCATGGGGGCTTCAGAAAGGAACTGGTACTGTTGGCAGAACAACAAGAATTAAGATAAATCGTCTTCTTCAGCAATAAAACCATTAATATGCCCAAGAAAAGAGTAAAGAAGAAAAAAAAGAAACAATCTAATTTTAAACCGCAATATCCGCTTTTGACATCAAAGATAAAGAGGATTGCTGCCAGTGTGCTGATGTTTGTCTTAGCGCTTATAGTTTCTTTTTCTTTTTTTGACAGAGCAAGAGCGGGAAACCGCGCGCTTTTCAGCGCACTTAACTTTTTAATCGGCAAAGTTGTTTTTGCTGTTCCGCTTTTTCTTGTTTTAGGGGCTTTTGTTTTTATAAAGCCAAGTAAAAAAAGGGTTTTTCTTCCCATATTCGGCGCCCTTGCGGTTTTAATCTTAGGAACAGCCGGTCTTATACAGTGCCTTAATACAGGAGTTAAAAATGGCGGCGCATTGGGCTATATTTTAAGTTTGCCTTTTATTAAGTTATTTGGGCCGCTGGCGGCAGCAGTTGTTTTCTCAGCCCTTATATTTGTTTCTCTTGTTGTTTTTTGGGAGTTTAGACCTTCTTTTCTTAAAACGAAAACAGAATTCCGGGGAAAAAATGAGGAGGAGTTGAAAAAAAAGGCCCAGAAGCCACAAATTTTTAAAACCCCTAAAATTAAAAAACCTGTTTTTTCTATTGAAAAAGCGCAAAGTGTTGTTGGAAAGCAGAGCGGAAAAAACGAAGAGGAAAGCTTTAAAGAGAACTTTAAGATAGGAAGCCCTGCCCAAAACCATTTTAGCCGCCTTAGCGGTGGAGAGTACAAGTTTCCGCCCTTAAACCTTCTTTCTAAAAACGGAGGCAAGCCTTTAAGCGGCGACATAGAATACAGCAAGGAAATTATTAAAACCACTTTGGCCAATTTCGGCATAGAGGTAGAGATGGGAGAAGTAAATGTCGGCCCTACAGTTACTCAATATACATTCAAACCGGCTGAAGGCGTAAAGCTTTCAAAAATTACAGCCTTAAGCAACGATTTGTCCTTAGCCTTAGCCGCTCACCCAATAAGGATAGAAGCTCCTATTCCGGGCAAATCACTGGTTGGTGTTGAGGTCCCCAACAAAACGAGGGCAAACGTTCCTTTGGCTGATTTAATTGCTGATAAAAAATTCAATTTGTTTCCTTCTCCGCTTGCCTTTCCTTTAGGAAAAGACGTTTCCGGGAATTCTTTTTTCGGCGATTTGGAAAAGATGCCTCACCTGCTTGTTGCCGGCAGTACGGGATCTGGAAAAACAATATTTCTCCAAAGCCTTATTGTAAGCCTTTTATACCGCAATTCACCGCAAACCCTCAGACTTATTTTAGTTGATCCAAAAAGAGTGGAATTTCCTGTGTATAGCCGCCTCCCCCATTTACTGGCGCCAGTCGTTTGCCGGCCGCAAAAAACAGTAAATGTCTTAAATTGGGCTGTAAAAGAAATGGAAAGGCGCTTTGATGTTCTTCAAGAAGCTAAAACAAGGGACATAAAAGCGTTTAATGCTCTTGTTTCACAAAACAAGAAGCTTAAAGAAGAAAAAGGAATAATGCCCTATATTATTCTAATTATTGATGAATTAGCTGATTTAATGGCTGCAATGGGCAGAGAAGTTGAAGCGGGTATAGTAAGAATAAGCCAGCTTGCTCGGGCTGTAGGCATACATTTAGTGGTTGCCACTCAGCGTCCCTCTGTAGATGTGATTACAGGATTGATTAAGGCAAATCTCACTTCGCGTGTTGCTTTTCAAGTAGCCAGCCAAGTTGATTCAAGAACAATTCTTGACTGCGCGGGAGCGGAAAACCTTTTAGGAAGAGGAGATATGCTTTATCTTTCCCCGGAATACGGCAAACCTAAAAGATTACAGGGTTGTTATGTTTTAGCTAAAGATGTTAAAAAAGTAATAAGTTTTATCGCTGATAATAACAAGAAAGCTTTGCCGGAGGCTGAAGAAGAGCAAGTTGGAAAAGATTTAGCCAGCGAGCTGGAAAAAGAACCGATGATTACGGAAAGTGGTGCCGGCCAAGAAGACCCGCTTTATGAAGAGGCAAAGCGAGTTGTGTTTGATTACAAAAGGGCGTCTGCCTCCCTTCTTCAGCGGCGGTTGAAAGTTGGCTATGCCCGAGCGGCAAGACTGTTGGATATGCTTGAAGAAAACGGAATAATTGGTCCAGCGGACGGCGCAAAACCCAGAGAAGTGTATATTCAGGACACAAATAAAAACTCTCCAACAGATTTTTTAGGAGGGAGCGAAAGAACTCAAGAGGAAGACAGGAGCGGCTTTTCAGCTTGAATAATATGCGGTAAAGCGGTAAAAAAGTGGTAAAAGTGATTCAATTTGCTAAAATAATAATAAGTAAAAATATATGGCAAAACAAAAAGCAGAGGAAACAGATAAAAAAGAGGAGCTTAACGAAGCCTTGGAAGAGATAAAGCAGCGTTTTGGCGAAGGGGCGATAATGAAGCTAAACGGAATAAAAGCGGTTGATGTAGATGTTGTTTCAACAGGAAGCATTTCCCTTGATGGTGCGCTTGGGGTTGGAGGAGTTCCACGGGGCAGAATTATTGAAATATATGGGCCAGAGAGTACCGGCAAAACAACATTAGCCCTGCATATTTTAGCGGAGGCGCAGAAGAGCGGCGGTACGGGAGCTTTTATTGATGCAGAGCATGCTTTAGATCCTGAATATGCCAAAAGAATAGGGGTTAATGTAAAAGAATTACTTATTTCCCAGCCAGATTCAGGGGAACAAGCGCTTCAAATTGTGGAGGCTCTTGTGCGCTCTAAAGCCGTTGATGTTGTTGTTATTGATTCAGTTGCTGCTTTAACACCGAAGGCTGAGATTGAAGGCGAGATGGGCGAACAGCATATCGGCCGACAAGCAAGGTTGATGAGCCAGGCTATGCGCAAACTGGCGGGTATTATAGCTAAAACAGGCACATTGGTAATATTTTTAAACCAAACAAGGATGAAGATAGGTATAATGTTCGGCAATCCGGAAACAACAACAGGGGGTATGGCCTTGAAATTCTATGCTTCTGTAAGAATACAGCTGAAAAGAATTGCTCAGATAAAACAGGGAGACCAAATAATCGGCTCAAGAATAAAAGCAAAAGTTGTTAAGAATAAAGTTGCCGCTCCTTTCAAAACAGCTGAATTTGATATTTATTACAACGAAGGCATATCAAAAACAGCTGATGTCATTAACAGCGCTCTGAAATACGGCATAATAAAAAAAGCTGGCAGCTGGTACCAGTTTGAAAAAACTAAACTCGGGCAGGGGATAGAAGGCGCTAAAAAATTCTTAAAAGAGAATCCAAGCGTGGAAAAGGCAATAAAAAAAGCATTAAAAGAGGAAATGCTTAAAAATGAGAACTGATATCGTTGTTTTTAGTTT
>CAYNRT010000014.1:0-13207 GCA_964399945.1 uncultured Candidatus Saccharibacteria bacterium
AGTCAATTGTCCAATAACAAAGCTCGCTGTTGCGAGTAATTAAAACATCCATTGAATCTTTTGTATATGGGGCTCCAATAGAATAAGAACAATTTTCGGTATCGTGAAGACGAGCAGACATATAGCAGCTCTTACAACGAACAGCCCAATTAGAAAACTGAAGGTTATCGCTATTTACATTCATCAAACTTGGGTGAGGAACTACGCCTATCAATTTTCTAAATTGCTCAAAAAACGGCCTGCCCCAGTCATACTCCCTGCCATAGTCCATAGGGTCCCATTTATCTGACCACCAGCAATTGTGGCAATAAACAGGGAAAGGAGTGTTGGGAGGATACATTGAAATAACGTTCTTACCGCACAAATCACATTTCCTTTTATACAATGCCCTTTCATTGCGAAACATCATTCTTCTTTTCAACCTGCACTCCGGGCAGCAGGTGGGCGGAGGAACCTTAATCTTTTCATAGAAAGCAAAATCCTCGGGCTCTATAGTGAACTCCTTTTTGCAGTTTTGGTATTGTCTAGTTTATGAATTCATAAAATATACGGTTTCTACATATTTCCACCCTTTCTCTAGATAATCCTATTTTTGGCAGTTTTTAACGCTTAACTTTAAAGTCTCAGTTATTTATTGCTGCTTTATCCCTGTTTTTTAAACTTAAGGGCTGACAGGTCGGGCAGTAATGAGCAGTACGACCACTTATTTTAACCGCTTTAATAGTAGTATTGCAGCAAGGGCAAGATTTGCCCTGTCGCCGGTAAACCTTGATTATTTTATCAAAACTTCCTTTAGAGCCATCAGGTTTTCTATAGTCAGAAACAGAAGCACCATTCATCTTTATTCCTTTTTTTAATATTTCCTGTAAAGAAAAGTAAAGTTTTTTCAGTTCTGCGTCGCTTAAAGAAAAAACTTGGCGCAAAGGATTAATGGCAGCTGCAAACAAAGCTTCGTCTGAATAAATATTCCCAACACCAGAAATTATTTCTTGATCCATTAGGGCTGCTTTTATCTTTTTTCTGCTCAATAAAAATTTTTTCTTAAATTCACTAAAACTTATCTTTAAAGGATCAGGGCCAAGAGAAAGTAATTTATTTTCTATATCTTTAGTTGATGATAATTCTATTTTGGCAAACTTTCTTGCGTCGGATAAGACTATTTGTTTACCATTATCCAAGAAAAAAACCAGATGAATAAACTTATTTGCTGAATCACGGTTAAAAAGGTTTTTACCTGCCTGCCAACAACCGTTCTCTTTTTTCCAAACACCATATAATAAGTGACCTGTAAGTTTTTGATGGATAAGCAGGCTCATCTTGCCGGAAAGCGTAAAAATAATATTCTTCCCTTTTCTTTTAATGCCTATTATTTTTTTATCTTTTATCTTTTCTCGAAAACACCTAAAGGTTGCCGGCTTTTTAATTAATTTATTCCAATCACTCCACACATCTATAATTCTTTTCCCGACAATTCTCTTTTTAAGATAGTTTACTGTTGTTTCCACTTCAGGCAATTCCGGCATAAAAAATGTAAAATAAGGATTTTTTACAAGCTTAATTAAGAGCGGTTTTGCTTTTCTAAAACATTTTTTATCTTTGACACAATTTCGTCCGGCGTAAAATGAGCTTTTACTAAAAAATCTACCGCTCCTAAGCGTAAACTTTTTTCGATATCTTCGCGCTGTCCCAGGTTTGAAAGAATAATAACAGGGATAAAAGAAAGAGAAATATCTTCTTTTAGCCGCTTCAAAACTTCAAACCCGTCTATCCCCGGCAGAATTAAATCAAGTAGAATTAAATTTGGCTTTAATTTTTTTATCTTTTCCAATCCTTCTTCGCCATCCGCCGCCTCTTCTACCATAAAGCCTTCTTTGGTAATTTTGTGCGAAATAAGTTCTCTTAAAAATTTATCGTCTTCAATAATTAAAATTTTTGTTTTTTCCATAGTCTTTATCCGACAACAAGCCGGTAAAAATAGTTTAATGACCTTTTCCCCGCTTATTTAACAGGAAGGGTGACATAAAAAACACTTCCTTTGTTTTTTTTAGATTCAAACCAGATTTTTCCTTTATGGGCATTTACTATATTCTTCGCGATATAAAGGCCTAAGCCCGTACCTTCTGTTTCTGTTTTAACTGCATTAGATCCTCTAAAAAATTTTGAGAATACTCTGTTTTTCTCTTTATCTGGAATACCTATACCTTGGTCTTTAATAATAACTTCTATTTCCGGGCGCTTTTTCGTTTTTACTAAAGCCACCTCAACTTTTCCTCCGGGAAGACTATAGCGAACAGCGTTTTCTATAAGGTTCTGAAAAACCAGAAAAATCTTTTCGCGATCAACGCGTGCCTTGATAAGTTTAATTTTAGGCTTTTTAAAAATTATTTTTACTTTTTTCTGTTCTGCCGCTGTTTTCTCAAGGACCACAACATCCTCTATCAGTTTTATTATATCACACTCTTTAACATCATAAAGAAAACGCCCCTCTTCAATTCTGGTTACATTTAACAAATCATTAATCAATCTTATCATTCTTTCGTTGTTTTGATAGGTTTTTTCTAAAAAATTTCTTTGTTCTAAAGATATTGCACCAAGATCGCCATCCAACACCATTTTTAAAGACCATTTAATTGCTGAAAGAGGCGTTCTCAGCTGATGGGCAGCGATAGAAACAAATTCTGTTTTAAGCTTTTCCACTATTTTTTCTCGTGTAATATCTCTTAAAACAACCAGTGTTCCTACTTTTTCTTCAGCGCTTTTTACGGGAATAGCAGAAATCTCTAAAATTGTTTCTTCGTCTATTTTTATTTCATCTTTAAAAAATTTGGGTTGTTTCCGGCTAAATACATCTTTTACTATATTAAACGGCACTATGTTTTTTATGTCTTTGTACGGTTTATTAAGTAAATTGTCTGGAGAAACAGAAATAATACAACACGCCCTTGGATTTAAAGAAACAAGATTGTTTTTGCTGTCAAAAAAAGCCAATCCTTCAGGAAAATTTTCAATAATAGCCACTGTTTTATCCCTTTCTGCCTCGGCTAAAGATCGCGCTTCTTCAATGTCTTCCAATATATTCAATAAGGCGGTCCTTGATTTTTTCAATTCTTCGGTAAAAGTTTGTAAGTCTTTTATCTTCCGCTGAAGCTCTTCTTTGATTTTCTGTTTTTCAGAAATATCTAAAAAATAAAAAACATATCCTTTCTCTCCTTCTTTTTTTAGCGGCTGGCTAAAAACAGAAACCGGGATTTTCTGCTTGTCCCCGGTTATTAAAAAGCTTTTTATTCCTACGGTTCGTTTTTTCTCCAGCAGCTTTTTTACTTTATTAAAATCTTCTTCTGAATAAAAAATATCTTTTAACAATAATTTCTCTTTTTTGTTTTCAGGAAAATGTAAAAGCAGTCTTAAAAAACGACTGGTTTTTACAATTGTAAAGAATTCGTCTGTTTGACAAAAAGCAGCAGGAAGGCTTTCCCATAAATCCATATTTTTTTCTTTTTTCTGTTTGGGCATAAAATAAAGCAACTTATTTGTTTGCCTATATGGCATTAAGCTAAACCCAAGGTTTGCTGTTTTTTTATTTCCGCAGAAAGACTGAAGAAGCCTTCTTCCTGAAAAACCCATGGCCAAATTCTCTTGTTCTCTTCTCTAAGCCAGCATTCTTCCAGATTAAAATCTACAGCCACATCTTTTTCTATCCTTGATATTTCTTTAAAAAGGAAGGCCTGGTTTTTATGCTTTTTTAATTTCTCTATAATCTTTGGACTTGCCGGCACACTTTCTCCTTTTTCTATAGAAGAATAAAGTTTTTCCAGACTGCCGGCCGCTTTTAAGAGAGCAGTTGCTGTTTTTTCGCCTATACCGGGAATGCCAGGTATGTTGTCCGAAGGATCGCCCTTTAAGCCGCGGAAATCAAGTAATTGGCAAGGTTTTAATCCATATCTCTCTTCTACCGCTCTTAAATCATAAAATTTATCCGGTTTTAACGTCCAAAGTTTAACCTTTTCCTCAACTAATTGGAGTAAGTCGAGGTCGCTGCTTAAAATAATAACTTCTAGTTCCGTTCTCTTATTAAAAGATGCAGAGCGAATCAAAGAAGTGATTGTTCCTATAATATCGTCTGCTTCATATCCTTTTTTCTCAAAAAAAGGTATTTTTAATTTATTTAAAATTCTCTTTGCCTCTTCTATTTGGCATGAAAGATCTTTTGGACAGGGAGCTCTTTTAGCTTTATATTCCTTGTATTCTTTATGTCTAAAGGTCGGGCCGGCTGAATCAAAAGCAGCAGCGGCAAAATCAGGATTTATCCTTTTAAGAGCTTTGATAAGCATTAAAAAAAATCCGTAAACAGCATTAGCATTGTCTTTTTCGTTTTTTATAGAGCTTAAAAAAGGAAAAGCATAGTATGCTCTATAAAGCAAAGAGTGCGAATCTATAAGTAAAAATTTTTCCATGATTTTAATTTAAAATTTTCTAAGAGCAGCTTCGGGGAAATAAACGGTTATCTCTCTTTCCTTTTCTTTAATTGTTTTAAAGTTCAACCAAATAGCGCTTGAAGGTAAAATGCCTTTTATCTTATCTGCCCATTCGACACAAACCACATTGTCGGGACAAAGAAACACTTCTTGAACACCTAATAAAATAAAATCTTTTAGAGCAGCGCGATAACAATCCATATGAAAAAACATTCCCCCAGAGGGAATTGAAGCGCGCCTAATTAAGGTAAATGTGGGGCTAAGAATTTTCTCTTTTACTCCAAGCTCTTTGGCAATCCCTTGTATAAAAGTTGTTTTCCCGCTTCCTAGCCCGCCACAAAAAGCAAAAACAAGTGCCTCCTTACGACCTCTTCCAAAAAAGGGGGTCTGCTGTATTTTTTTTACCAGCCCTCCGGCAAAAATTTTTGTTTGCCAAGCACTTGAGGTTTTCTTTTTTACTTCGTTTGACATAACTAATTTTTTCAGTTAAATTACTTATAATATGAGCTTTTTAAATAAAAGAACACGAATACAGAAAAAACCTCTTTATTGTTTAAAGTTTAAAACATTAGGGTTTAAAAGTAAATGTCGAGCTTTATAATCTAAAGCTTTTTTATTTCTTTAATTTATGGACGCCAGCCGCAATCAAATAAAAATAGAGAAAAAAACATCTCTTTCTCTGCAGAAACGAATTAAAAATATTAAAAATTTAACAGAGTTTCTTCAAAAAAAACTAACAGAAGAAACGAGCAAACTTCTAAATTTTTGTTTGGGCGGCTCAATATGCTTGCGAGCTTCAGATATACACTTTGAACCAGAAAAAAAAGAAGTCTGTCTGCGCCTGAGAATAGACGGCATAATGCAGAACATCCTTCGCTTTGACAAAAAAACATACAACCGCTTAATATCACGGATTAAGGTTGTCTCTAAACTGAAGCTAAACATCCGCGACAAGGCTCAAGACGGAAGATTTACTATTATTTTTGAAAACCGACCCATAGAAGTACGAGTTTCTACTCTACCTTCTGAATATGGCGAATCTATAGTTTTGAGATTGCTTGATCCAAACAGCTTGGTAGAAATTAAAGATCTTGGCATAAGAAAAAAAATGTTAGAGGTGTTTAATAAACAAATAACACAACCTAATGGGATGATTATTGTTACCGGGCCCACAGGAAGCGGAAAAACAACAACTTTATACGCCATCTTAAAAAAATTAAATTCTCCTAAAATTCAAATTATCACTATTGAAGATCCTATAGAGTACCATCTGCCCGGAATATCCCAAACCCAAGTCAACCCTAAAAAAGGCTATACTTTTGCCAGCGGTCTTAAAGCAATAGTTCGCCAAGATCCGGATGTAATTTTAGTTGGAGAAATTAGAGACTTAGAAACAGCGAAAATTGCCGTTCAAGCGTCTCTCACCGGACATTTAGTTTTAACAACCCTCCATACTAATAATGCCGCCGGGACTATCGCCCGTTTTCAGGCTTTGGGCGAAAAACCAGCTAACATCGCCCCTGCTCTTAATATGGCTATAGCCCAAAGACTGGCAAGACGGGTTTGCAAGAAATGCGCCCAATATTCTCCTTTGTCTGCCGCTGAAGTTGAAATGTTTAAAAAAGAATTAAAAGGTCTGCCTGAAAAAAACTCCTTCCCGTCTTTTAATAAGATAAAAATAGCTCGGCCAAAAGGATGCCCTGAATGTAATTTTTCAGGATATAAAGGCCGTGTCGGCATTTTTGAGTTTTTCCTAAACGATCAGGAAATGCAAGAGTTTATTATGACAGGCCCGCCTATTTCTGCTCTTGAAAAAAAAGCCGTAGAAAAAGGAATGATTAAAATGAGAATAGATGGATTTCTTAAGGTCCTTGAAGGGATAACAACCATAGAAGAAATAAACAGAATTACCAAGCATTAAAAACAAGAGCCGCCTAAGCGGCCCTTGTTTTTAACCCAAACCTACGCCTTCCGCCAAAACTAAAGGGCAGGGTTTGCCTCGGGCAGGAAAAAGGCACGCCCTTTTCCGCCATTCGGAGAAAAACCCCTTACAGGTTTGGGTTAGCATCTTAATTGTAATATATTTATGTTAAAATGTCAAGAGTTGTCGCTTTTTTACTTCTTGCGCTTGCTTTCCCGTTAGGCATTTTAGCAGAAGAAAAAAATCACAGATCTGTTGTAATAAATGAAATTGCTTGGATGGGCTCAAATAAATCCTACCGAGACGAATGGATAGAACTTTACAATCCCCTACCATCTCCTGTAAAAATAGATGGATGGGTATTGAAAACCGCTGGTCGCGGACTTAATCTTTCGTTAAAAGGGCTTGTTCCAGCGAGGAGTTTTTTTCTAATTGCCAGACAAAACACGGATTTTTCACGACACCCTGATTTTCCTTTAAAGGGGTTTTTAAGCAATAAAGGAGGGAAGCTTATGCTTTTAACAGCAGAAGGGTCTCTTGCTGATCAAGTTGATTGCTCGCAGGGATGGTTCGCTGGAGATAATAAAACAAAACAAACAATGGAAAGAGTTTCTTTCTCTTCCCCGGGATGGCTTAGAGAAAGCTGGGCGCACAGTGCTTCGGCCGGAGGAACACCGAGAGAACAAAACAGTGCTTGTCTGTCTTCTAAGAAAAAATCTACTTTTTTGAATAATAATGCCTCTAATAACAAAACAATGAGAAAAGAGGCTTTTTATATAAGCGAGATTTTTCCATCTCCTAAAGGCGCAGACAGTGAAAAGGAGTGGATTGAAATAGGAAATAAAAATCCCTTTCCTTCCAGTTTATCCGGCTGGCAAATAAAAGACAGTGTCGGGAAAACGCACTTATATGTTTTTAAGGAAGGGCTTAAAATAGAAGCGGGGGGATTTTTTGTTCTTAAAAGAAGCTTGTCTGGGATTACACTGCAAAATAAAGGAGATTCTCTCTTTCTTTTAGCGCCTGACGGGGAAATTGTTTCTTCCGTTTCTTATCAGAACGCTCCTTTAAATAAATCTTATAGTCTCACAAAAAACGGCTGGAAATGGACAAGTCCTTCTCCGGGTAAGCCAAACATTGAACAGATAAAAGAAAAGGAGCAAGCGCCAAAAACAGTAAAAGCAGCTAATGTTCCCCTGATTAAAAAAACAGAGAAAATCCCTAAAAAAGAAAAAAGCGCGGAAACTAAGGCTGTTATCTTTTTATCCGCTTTTATTATGGCGGCTTCATCAGCTGTTTTTGCCCTTATTCTAAAAAAGCGGTTTAAAGGGAAATGACACTGTAAAACTAAGCCCGCAACAATAATTCTGCCGCTTAATTTCATCCTTTAAAGACCGATGCTAATTATATAACTTTTGAGAAGTTTAATTGATTTTTTTCCCTTTTGCTTTTATTATTATAGAATGGCATAATGACAAACAGCGCGATTTATGTCCGGACATTCGCATTTTAGAACAATTCAACATAAAAAGGAGCTTGAAGATCAAAAAAGAGGGAAAGTTTTTTCGAAACTATCAAAAATGATTGCTTTTGCTGCAAAAGAAGGTGCTGACCCCGATAAAAACTCAAAACTTAAACAAGTTATAGAAGAAGCAAAACGTTTCAACCTTCCAAAGGAAAATATAGAAAGAGCAATTAAAAGAGGTGCTAACGCAAACAACAAGGATTCTTTGGAAAGGGTGGTTTACGAAGCCCTTGGCCCAGAAGGCTCTGCTTTTGTTATTGAAGGCATTACTGATAACAAAAACAGGATGCTATCAGAAATAAAACAAGTTCTCCAAAAATATAATTTAAAACTCGCTGGAGAGGGTTCGGTTTTGTGGTTGTTTGAAGAAAAAGGCATTATTCGGCTTAAAAAAACTTGCGAAAGCTCTGAGGAAAAAGAAAAAGCAGAATTAACAGCAATTGAGTGCGGCGCTGAAGATCTGTGCTGGGATAAAAATAATTCTCTCTGTATTTATACAAAACCTTTTGAAATAGAAAAAGTAAAAAAAGCGCTTATCGATAAAGGGTTAGAAATTCTTTCTTCTATTCTTGGCTGGAAAGCAAAGCAAAAAATTTCGTTAAACGAAAAAGAAGGGGAAAAATGCCGTTTGTTTTTAAGTGAATTGTCAAAAAATGAAGATGTGCAAAACATATACGATAATTTAAAAAACTAAAATATGATAATCGTCGGCATTGATCCCGGTACAGCAACAACAGGATATAGTGTTATTAAAGTAACAAAAAAAGCCAAAAGCAAAAAACAGCAGGTTGTTTGTTTAAAATATGGCACCATTAAAACAAGCCCTAAACATTCCCCCGAAAAAAGACTTAATCAGCTTTACCTGCAATTAAGTAAAATTTTAAAAGAATACCGTCCCAATTTTTTAGTTGTGGAGGGTGTTTACTTCTTTAAAAACTTAAAAACCGCGTTTCCTGTAAGCGAAGCACGTGGTGTTATTCTGTTAAGCGCAGCAAAAAAACGATTAAAGGTGTATCAAGTAAACCCCTTGCAAGTAAAGGTTGGTGTTTGCGGTTATGGCAGAGCAACAAAAAAAGAAGTTCAAAAAGCGGTTAAAAAAACTCTTAAAATGAAAACTATCCCTCAGCCAGACGATGCAGCAGATGCTATTGCTATTGCTCTTTATGGTATGCAATTGATTCAATAAAAAGCTTGACAAGCTTTTTTGCTAAATTATAATGCCATATAAACGGCTAAAGGTCGCGCAAGATTAAAAAATAATAAATATGGAATTAGAAGAAATTTTAAAAGCTGAAGGGTTAAACCTAACAATGGAAGATGATGATTTAGGCGAAGAAGAGGAGGAAGAGGAAGAAAACGGCGAAGAAGAAGGTGAAAATGAAGAAAGTGTTGATTACGCCGACGATAAAGAAGAAGAGGAAGAGGAAGAAGAAGGTGAAAAAGAAGAAGAAAACGAGGAAAGCGAAGAAGATAACGATAATGATTTTTAAACGCAAAGCCCCGAAAAAACTTTTCGGGGCTTTGCCTTGCTTATGCCGAAAAAAATTACTAAAAAAAAATTCTACTTTCGAAAACATTTTAAAAAATGGAAAATTTTAGATTTAATTTTAGCTGTTTTTTTATTTATTACTTTTTGTTGTTTATCTTTTTTTGTTTATACGACCAAAGATATTCCCCGCCCCGAACGATTTAATGAGGGCAGCATTGCACAATCAACAAAAATATATGATCGAACAGGAAAGGTCCTTCTTTATGAAATATCAGGAGCTCAAAGAAGAACAATTGTCCCTTTAGAAAAAATTTCTAAATATTTAAAAGAAGCTGTTCTTGCAGTTGAAGACAAAAACTTTTTTAAACACAAAGGTGTTGATTTTAAAGCGGTTATCAGAGCTGTTTTGTTTGATTTAAAAGTGGGAAAAGCTGTCCAGGGTGGGTCAACAATTACCCAGCAATTAGTTCGTTCTTACTTTTTAAACAGAAAAAAAACCTTAAAGAGAAAAACAACGGAAGTTGTTTTGTCTTTAGAGTTAGAAAAAAAATATTCTAAAAAACAGATATTAGAATGGTATCTAAACATTATTCCTTTTGGTTCAAACATCTATGGAGTAGAAGAAGCTTCTTTAGCTTTTTTTAATAAACACTCTTCCGATCTTTCTTTAACAGAAGCTGCTTCTTTGGCCGCTTTAATAAAAGCTCCTTCTTACTTCTCCCCGTATAAAAAAGACAAAGAAAGGTTTTTAAAAAGAAGAAATTTTGTTTTAGATAAAATGGCTGAACAAGGATATATAAGCGCAGAGAAGGCTGAAGAAGCAAAAAAAGAAAAAATAGCTTTTTTACCGCTGAAAAATTTTATTAAAGCTCCTCATTTTAGCTTATTTGTTAAAAATTACTTAGAAAAAAAATATGGAAAAAGTTTTTTAGAAACAAAAGGTTTAAAAGTTTATACAACAATAGATGCAGATATTCAAGAGAAAGCTGAAAAAATCTTAAAACAGGAAACTGAAAAAATAAAAAGGTTTAATGCCCATAATGGAGCTATTATTGTTTTAAAAGCAGAAACTGGTGAAATTCTGGCAATGGTTGGGTCAAAAAACTATTTTGGTGCGCCTGAACCAGAAGATTGTATTCCCGGAGAAACATGTGCTTTTGACCCAAAAGTAAATGCTGTTTTTGCTTTACGGCAACCAGGATCAGCTATAAAACCCTTTATTTACGCTGAGCTTTTTAAAAAGGGGTTTTCTCCAGAATCAACTATTTGGGATGTTAAAACAGAGTTTAATGTTTTTTGTCCTGTGGAAGCAGATAAAGAAACTTCAGAAACCGGAAAAAAATGCTATCATCCTAAAAATTATGACAATAAATTCAAGGGTTTAATCTCTTTTCGCTCTGCTTTAGCTCAATCACGCAACCTACCTGCTGTTAAAGCTCTTTACCTTACAGGTATTGATAATGTTTTAGATTTTCTTTCCCGCGCCGGCATCACCTCGCTTAAAGAGAGGAGCCGTTATGGACTTTCGCTTGTTTTGGGTGGCGGAGAAGTTAAATTAATAGAGCTGGCACGCGCTTTTTCGGTTTTTGCTAATGAAGGGGAACTTCCGGTGATAAATTTCATAAAAAAAATAACTGACAACCAAGGCAATGTTATAGAAGAACAATCCTTTTCTCGGGTAAAAATTCTTTCAAAACAAATAGCTCGGCAAATAAATGATATTCTTTCCGACAATAATGCTCGGTTTCCTATGTTTAGTCTTTCTTCTTATTTATATATACCAGGATATAAAGTTGCCGCAAAATCCGGAACAACGCAAAACTACAAAGACGGGTGGGTTGTTGGATATACTCCAGATGTTGTGCTTGGTGTTTGGGTTGGAAACAACAACAGCGAACCTATAAATAAAAAACCATCTGTTGTTGTAGCAGGCCCTATTTGGAATAAATTAATGACTTATATCTTAAAAAAACTTTCTTTAAAACAAACCTTTAATCCTCCAATAAAAACAAAATCGCTTTTTCCTATAATTGGTAAAGATGTACCGGAAGAACATTGTATTTTATATTATTTAAACAAAAAAGACCCCCAGTTTAAGTTTTGGGAATACGGGGTCCAAAAATGGATAAAACTAAATATTTTTAACAGGCATTAAAATATAAATAAAATCACTTTCTCCAACAGGAATAATACTCGCGGGGCCTTCATTTTCAGTTAAATTAAACTCTACTTCTGAACTTTCAATAACATTTAAACCTTCTAAGATAAACTTATAATTAAAAGATATTTCTGTTTCTTTTTTTATTGGATTTATTTTTTCTGTTTTAATATAAGATTCGTTTTTTCCTAAATTTGGGTTTTCAGAGGTTATTTTTATTTTATTATTATTAGGATAAATATTAATTTTAATTTCAAAAAATTTATTACTAAAAATACCTGCTTTTTTAATCTGGTTAATAAAATTATTTTTATTTAAAACCATTTGAATATTATATTTCTTAGGAATAATTTCTTTATAATTCGGATAATCACCCTCTATTAAACGACTTAAAAATTGCACTTGAGGGTAATCTGTTTCTTCACCTAACCATTCAAAAAGAATTTGGTTTTTATTAAAATACAAGTTAATATCATTATTTTTAAAAGATAATATATTTAATAAATTTCTTACACTTATTTGAGGAAGAATAAATGATTCTTTTATTTCTTTTGTTGTGTTTATTTTTTTCTCAACTAATCTAAAACTATCTGTTGCAGTAATATATAAAAATTTACTTTTAAAATTAAAATATATACCTGAAATCTCTGGTTTAATTTGAGATAAAACAGGTATATTTACAACTTGATTTAAAGCTTTTTGTAATTGTTTATTATTTAATTTTATACTTTCTTTAATATTTAATTTAGGAATAACAGGAAATTCATCAGGATTTAAACCTTGAATTTGGGTTGTTTGATTTTCTGTTTTAATAATTAAATTATTATCTGAATATAAAATTATTTTACTTTCCTGTATAAAAGATATTAAAGGTTTCAAAAAGGATATTGGTACAACTATTTTTCCTGGTTTTTTTATTTTAGCTAAAAACCTCCAAATAATACTTGCTTCTAAATTAGTAGCACTTATTTTAAGAAAGTTTTTTTCTGTTTCTATTAAAATATTACTTAAAATAGGTAAAGATGTATTTTTTTTAATAATCGGATCTATAATATTTAAACAGTTTTTTAAATTATCTTTAAGAATTTCTACTTCCATAATTATATTAATTTATTTATATTAATTATTTGTTATTATAAGGATTATGTAAACTTGTTAATAATACTTGTTTTTATTTTAATAAAAATAAATTCTGTTTTAGTATTATGTGGAGAAGTTGTTTGTAAAAACTTGATAAAAATTAAATACAGAAATATTATTTAATTTTAGGTTTTTAAAATAACAATTTTTCTTAATAATTTAAATAATTTATTAATAAATTATTAAGAGTTTTTAAACAACAAAGTTATTGTATAATTTTTGTTTAATTAAATCAATTTCAAAAATAAGATCTTCATTTTTTTTTAATTCTTTTTCTATTTTAGAACAAGCATAAATCGCTGTTGTGTGGTCTTTCCCTCCAAATCTCCTTCCAATAGAAGGATATGATTCTTTTAATTCTTTTCTTAATAAATACATAGCTATTTGACGTGGTTTTACGATTTCTTTCCGGCGAGTTTTTAATAACACTTCTTCTTCTTTTTATCCATAAAAATCACTTATAATTTTAATAATATTTTTAAAATTAAGTTTATTTTTCGGT
>CAYNRT010000015.1:0-12303 GCA_964399945.1 uncultured Candidatus Saccharibacteria bacterium
TTTAGTATAGTAAATAATATCCTTTTTGTCAAGGTTTGCTAAAAGTATAAAGCCTTAACCTTTAGCTTCACTGCTCCAAGGCGCAGAATTTTAGGGGCAGAACTAGTTAAATCAACAACAGTTGAGGGTTTTGAGGCGGACAAAACGCCGGCGTCCACCGCGGCATCCGGCTGCATCTCCCTGCCTGCAAACTGCTTAATTATTTCTTTAATGTCTCCGCTTGCCGGCCTGCCGGATAGGTTTGCCGAAGTGCCGGTTAAAAACATTTTTGTTTCGTTTAAAACTTGGTTAAGCAAAGGATAGTCAGGAATGCGCAAGCCGATAGTCCCCTCACTCTTTTTTCTCCGCAAAACAACCGTCACTTTGCCGGGCCAAACTTTCCGCAAAAACTCCTCCTGCCGCCGTAAAACCTCCGCTATTTTTTTCGCTTCTTCAATGCTGGCAACAAAAAAAGGCAGTTTTTTATACACCTGCCTGCCCTTAATGGCAAAAACCTTCCTGACAGCGCTTTCATTGCCAGCGTCAGCCACTAATCCGTAGACCGTGTCCGTGGGGAAAATTAAAACTTTGCCGGCCGCAAGAAGACGCTTTATTCTGCGGACAGCGGCTTGCGAATAAGGAGAATTAACTTTTAATATTTCCATTTTTCTGCAGAAAACGCGATATTTTTATAATATCCGCCGGGCAGCCGAAGTCCAGCCAATACTCCTTAATCTCTTTAATTTTTACCTTGTTCTCTTTAGCCAAAAGGGAAACCGCGTCGGTTAGCTCATATTCTCCCCGCGGCGAAACGCTGACGCGCGGAATAACCTTAAAAATCTCCGGCGTAAATTTATAAAGGCCTGTATTTATCAAATCTGTAGGGGGATTTTGCGGCTTTTCAATAATTTTTTCCAAAAAGCCGTTGCGGGAAATAATAACGCCGTACTTTTCAGGGTTTTGATGGCGGAAAGCGCCGATATAACTATATTCATCTTCAACGCCAAACCGCCGCAAGTCCTTCTCTGAATAAAGGTTGTCGCCGCAGACCATTAAAAAATCTTCCCTGCCCACAATATCTTTGACGCACTTTAAGGGGCATAAAGTCCCGTATTCGCTTTCTCCCAATATTTTATGCTGATTCACGATTTTAACTGCGCCGGGCGGAAAATGGCGGCTCTGTTCCAAATACTCCTTTATCTTTTCCCCTTTATAACCCACCACTAAAACAACTTCTTTATAGCCCGCCTTAAAGATATTGCGCAAAAGGTAATCCAAAAATGGCTTCTGCTGGACATTGATGATATGCTTCGGCTTATTATTGGTCAAATGGAGCATTCTGCTCCCTCTGCCCGCCGCCGCAACTACTGCTTTTTTCAGCATAGAGATAGATTATTATACGCTATACAGGGCATTAAATAAACAAACTATTGACAAATAATTATTTTGCAATAAAATAATAAACAGCAACTCTCTTCCTCAACTCGTTAGTTAGGAAGAGGGGGTTTATCCCCCTCTTCCTAACACCTCTTACTCCGCTTAAATTTTCAAGCGGAGTTTTTTAATCTATTAAACTACAAAATTAATAAGCTTGTCCGGCACAAAAAATGATTTTTTTACTTTTGCTTCCCCAATGCTTTTCCTTACTTTCGCGCTGCTTAAGGCAATTTTCTCCGCTTCTTCTTTGCTTAATCCCGCCTTGGCTTTTATCTTGTCCCGCACTTTGCCGTTTACCTGCACAACCAAAATTATTTCTTTTACAGCCGCCGCTCTTTCGCTGTAAGCAGGCCATTGCTCTTGGAAAATGCTTTTCTTCTTGCCCAGTTTCCGCCATAATTCTTCCGCTAAATGCGGGGCAAAAGGAGAAAGGATAAGCAAAAATTTCTCCCAGACGCTGCGGCAGATCTTCCGCCGCTTTTCCATTTCGCCGCTCAAAACCATTAAGGCGGCAACAGCAGTATTAAATTTAAGCTTCTCAATATCTGCGGAAACCTTTTTGATAGTCCTGTGCAGAATGCCCTCCAATATTTTATCCGGAGCTGAATTCCCTGCTTCCACTTTTGCCGCCAACTGCCAAACCCTTTCCAAAAATCTTCTTACTCCTTTCAAGCCATTGGTATCCCAAGCAATCATCTGCTCAAAGGGACCCATAAACATTTCGTATGTCCTTAAAGCGTCAGCGCCGTATTCAGCGGCAACCTCCTCGGGATTAACAACATTGCCTTTTGATTTAGACATTTTTACGCCGCCTTCCCCTAAAATCACGCCGTGGGCAGTGCGCCGCCTGTAAGGTTCGTCTCCTACTTCCCGCGGCACAGCGCCAATGTCCCAAAGGAATTTGTAAATGAAGCGGGAATAAAGCAAGTGCAGGGTCGTATGCTCCATCCCGCCGTTATACCAATCAACCCCGCCTGCGCCCTGCGGGCTTTGCGCAGGGGGCGCCAGCCAATACTTCAGTTTTTTGGGATCCGCCAAACTCTTGTTGTTGCGGGGATCGCAGTAGCGCAAAAAATACCAATTGCTTCCCGCCCAGTTCGGCATTACATCTGTTTCCCGATAGGCAGAGCCGCCGCAACGGGGGCATTTTGTTTCCCGCCAGTTCTTTATCTTTGCCAAGGGCGAATCCCCTTCTTCTGTCGGCTTGTAATCCTTCACCGGCGGCAGTTTAACAGGCAGCTCTTTTTCATCCACAACTGCCCAGCCGGGATTAAGCGCCTCTCCCGCATTAAGCCGCCCGCCCTGTCCGGCTTCAATGCGCGCTTTGCAGGCAGGGCAAAAAACAAGAGGTATCGGCTCTCCCCAATAACGCTGGCGGGAAAAAATCCAATCCTTTAAGCGGTAATTCACTTTTTTCTTTGCTTTCAGCCATTGGGCAATCTTTTGCCTTGCTTTTTCGGAAGGCAAACCATTAAACTTCCCCGAATTTATCAATTTCCCTTCCCCTTTATAAACATCTAAAGCATCCTTTGAATCAATTACTTTTATTGCCTTCAATCCGTATCTGCGGGCAAACTCGTAATCCCTTTGGTCGTGCGCCGGCACAGCCATCACTGCGCCTGTCCCGTAGCCCGGCAGGACATAATCAGCGACAAAAAGCGGTATTTCTTTGCCTGTTGCCGGATTGCGCGCTTTAACTCCCTGCAGCTCAATGCCTGTTTTTTCCTTTGCTAAAGCTGTCCTTTCTAAATCGCTTTTGCTTTTTGCCCGCTCAATATACTTTTTTACTGCCGCATAATTGCCTATTTTAAGGACATCTTCCCGCAGAAGCGGATGTTCCGGAGACAAAACCAAATAGGTTGCGCCAAAAATAGTGTCTATGCGGGTAGTAAAAACTTCAATGCTCTGTTTACTGCCGCTAAGGGGAAATTCAACTTCATATCCTTCGCTCCTGCCTATCCAATCTTTCTGCAAGAGAACTACCCTTTCCGGGTAATCAACCTTTTTAAGGCCTTCAATAAGCCGGTCGGCATACTTTGTTATTTTAAGCAGCCACTGTTCCTTCTCTTTTTTAGCAACTTTAGCTCCGCAGCGTTCGCACCTGCCCTCAACCACTTCCTCGTTGGCAAGCCCTATTTTGCAGGAAGGGCACCAGTTAATTGGAATCTTCGCCTTATAGGCAAGCCCTTTTTTGAAAAGCTGGACAAATATCCATTGCGTCCATTTGTAATACTGCGGGTCTGTCGTATTTATCTCCCTTGTCCAGTCAAAAGAAAAGCCCAAACCTTTAAGTTGGCGCCTAAAATTATCCGTATTGTCTTTCGTGGCTTTTTCGGGCCGAATACCTGTTTTCACAGCATAGTTTTCCGTAGGTAGGCCAAAAGCGTCCCAGCCCATTGGAAAAAGCACATTCCAACCCTCCATTCTTCTCTTGCGGGCGACAATATCCAGGGCTGTATAGCTGCGACAGTGGCCGACATGCAAACCCTGGCCTGAAGGATAGGGAAATTCAACTAAAAGATAGAATTTTTTCTTTTTGGAAAAATCCTTCGCCTGCCAAAAAGATTCTCTTTCCCATTGCTTCTGCCATTTCCTCTCAATTTTTTGGTGTTCGTAAGCCATTGCTTACATTTTTACACTAATAAGTTTAAGATTCAACATCAGCGCCAAATTAACGCTGAAAGTCCGCAGCACCCAGATGTTTATAGCTTTAACAGCAAATTACGAGCCCAGGGCTCGTAATTTTATATCCCAAACAAATTCCTGGCATTTGCAAAAGTTGCGCGCGCAACTTCTGCAAACGAAACGCCTTTAATTTCCGCTATTCTTTGGATAATATGCTTTAGGAAAAGCGGCTCGTTCCTCCCTTCAACCGGCGGGGTAGCAGAAGGAGGAAGTAAAAAAGGACAATCAGTTTCCGCCAAAATTCTTTCCAAAGGCGTTTTTGCTATAACTTCCCGTAGGTTTAGCTTAAAAATAATGCCGTTAAAACCCAAATAAAAGCCCATTTGCAAATACTTTTCTGCCTCTCGCCATCTGCCGGTAAAACAATGGATTACGCCGCGGCAGGCAGAATTTGCTGGCTTGCTCTGCTGTAAAAATGAAATCAAACTGCTGTGGGCTTTGCGGCAATGGAAAATTACAGGCAAACCCAGTTCAGCCGCAAGGCGCACCTGCTTTTCCAACAATTGCTCTTGGCTGGCAGTAAACCGTTCGGCAACGGCTTTCCCGTCCGGTTTATTCAGCCAATCCAAGCCAATCTCGCCTATTGCCACCACTTTGTCCGATGACTGCGCCAAACGCTTGTATTCGCCATAAGCAAACTCTTCTTTGCCGGCATCCAAAGGATGCAATCCTACTGCCGCATAAACTCCTTGCTCGTAATTTTCAGCAATCCTCACAGCTTTTTTTGAACTCGCCAAATCAATGCCTACATTTATCATCCAAACGCCGTTGGCTAAAGAGCGGGAAATTGCCTCTTTCCTGTCTTTGTCATAAGCGCGGAAGTTCAAATGGGAATGCGTGTCTATAAGCTCCATAGTTTTATATATATAAGTGTAGCAGTTTTTCTTTTCCTTTTAAAATTCTTAAACTAAAAGAGGAGTTTTTCAACTCCTCCTACGCCGGTGGTAGAAACGGGAAGGATGCCTTTTCCCGTTTCTACGCTTCCTTAGAGGAAGATTTTTTTCTTCCTCTAAGAGATTTTTTTTCTCTTCTTTTTTTATTTTTTTTATTTTTCCCTCCTTTTTTAAAAACCCGATTTTAGATATAGCAAATTATCCTTAAAATTGCAACACTATGCTGATTAACCTGAATTAAAAAGAGGGCAAAATGCCCTCTAATCTGTTGTCTCCGGTCCGGCAGGATAAAAGACCCTGCGCGTCTTTTCTCCCGCCTTGTCGGCCGGAAAAGCAAATCCTGGCTCCCTGACAAAATAGGGACAGGGAGCCTTTTTTTCTTTTTGTCTTCTTTCTTTCCCTTTCTTCAAAATTCTCACCTCCTTTCTTTTTTTAAAGTGCTTTAATTAAAAACCCCAGCTTTTGGAGCTGGGGAGTTTCTACCTGTTTTTTATACTTTTACATCATATAGGCAAAAACTCCCCAAACCCAATAAGCTGGAGCAAAATGACAATAAAACTGATTAAGCTTATCAAATTTTCTCTGCTTTGGTGCATAAGCGCTTCTAATAAGATAATAAGGGATCGCAATTCATTGTCAAGCAATAGTTATTCAATCCTCGGGAAAAGAGGCTTGCCGGCCTCCCCTTTTTCAATCTGCTCTAAAATTCTTTCTGATGCGCGTGGCAAAAAAGGATAAAGCATATCAGCAATCTCCAGAAGGCCAAGTAGAATATCTGCAATCGCATCTTTACTGGATTCTTTATTCTCCCAAGGCCTCTTTTCCTCAATGTGTTTGTCGCAAAAGGCAATTAACTCCCAAACAGCCGCCAAGGCTTCATTAAACTTAAACCCGCTAAGCGCTTCCCGGCGTTTCTTTTTTGCCTCCCCTGCGCAGTTACTCAAAGCCCTGTCTTTAATTTTCCGGCTCTTTTTTATTCCTTTAATCCCGGATTTGGCGGCAAGAGTAAGCGCTCTTGCCGCTAAATTGCCTATTCCGTTCGCCAAATCACTGTTATACCTTTCTTTAAACTTTTCAATTGTAAAATCTCCGTCCTCAAACGGCGAAAACTCCCGCAAAAGATAATACCTCACGGCATCAGCGCCGTAACTTTTCGTTAACTCAAAGGGGTCAACCACATTGCCCAAGCTTTTAGACATTTTCACGCCGCCTGAAGTAATAAAGCCGTGTATCAGTATCTGGCGCGAAGGCGGCAAGCCGGCAGACATCAGCATCGCCTGCCACATAGACGCCTGCTGGCGCAGATTGTCTTTCCCAGCTATCTGCATTCCGGGCCAGAATTCCTTGAATTTCCGGCTGTCATCGGGCCAGCCCAAACAGGAAATATAATTTATTAAAGCGTCAAACCAAACATACATCACCTGCTCCTCGTCGCCGGGCACTGGAATTCCCCAAGGCAGCTTCTCTTTTAAGCGCGATATGCTGAAATCTTTAAGCTCTTTTTCTGTGAAAGAAACTATTTCATTAAGGCGCGCTCGCGGCAGAACAAAATCCGGCTGTTTGCGGTACAGTTCCAAAAGCTGTTTTTGGTAACGGGAATAGCGAAAAAAATAATTTTCCTCCTCACCAATCTCCAATTCCCTGTTTGGATGCAAAGGGCAGCGCCCTTGGCGCAGTTCAGAATCAGTCTTTTCCAATTCGCAGCCAACGCAATACTTTATCCTATATCTCTTTTTATAAATATCGCCGTTCTTCTGACAAAGCTTCCAAAATTCCTGCGCCGCCTCTATATGACGCGGATTGGTGGTGCGAATAAAGCTGTTATAGCTTAAATTGAGGGCTTTTTTGAGGTCCGCGAATTTTTGGGCGCGCTCATCGCAAAATTCTTGGATATTAATGTTCTCTTCTTGGGCGCGCTGAAAAACTTTCAAGCCATGCTCGTCCGTTCCTGTATTAAAAAAAACTTCATCGCCTTCCTGCCGCCGCCAGCGGGCAACAACATCCGCCTGAACAACTTCTAAAGCAAAACCTATGTGTGGATTAGCGTTGATATAAGGCAGGGTGGTAGTAATATAGAATTTTTTACTTTCTCCAATCATATGTTAAAATATTCTATCATAATCTATTATTAGTGTCTATTTCTATGATTTTACTTGCACATTTCTTGTTCGGAGCGGTAATGGTAAAATTTGTAAAACCTCTTTATTTAGCTTTAGGCGCTGCCTTTTTCAGCCATTACTTGCTAGATTTTCTTCCTCATAAAGACTACTCCTTAAAAAGCATTAGGACAAGAGAAAAATTTGGGCGCGGCATTCTTACTGATTATTTCAAAGTAGCCTTGGATATTTTTTTAGGAATTTGTCTGATAGCCATCTCTGCAGATAATCTTTTTATAGCGCTTATCGGAGCTCTTGTGGCAAGCCTGCCTGATTTTTTTGATTTTTTAAACATCTTTTTACCTAAAAATAAAATACTCTCCGCGCTTGGAGAGTTTCATTCTGCTGCTCACTGGGTTGAAAATAAGAAAAATCCCTATGCTATACTTTCCATTTTTATAGAGACAACGGTTATCTTGGCACTCTTCTTGTTTTTATTATAACCACAAACTCCCCCTTAACACGTTTTTGTTCCCGGAACTCTTTTTGAATCTCTTCTAAAACTTCTCTTACACCGCCTCGATAAATTGTTTCATGTATTTTTGTCAGCTCACGGCAAACAACAACCTTAGTGCTTTCTAATTTGCCAGCATCAATTAGAGAATTTTTTAAATCTTCCAGGCTCTTAACAATTCTATAAGGCGACTCGTAGAAAACAACTGTATAATCGCTTGAGACAGCTTCTTCAAAAAATTTTTTCCGTTTCTTTTTGTTTGGCGGAAACCCCAAAAAAATAAACTTATCAGCTGGTAAACCAGCAATACTCAAGCCAGCTGTAATAGCTGAAGGTCCTGGGATAGGCACAATTTTCAACTCTGGAATTTCGGACAAAGCTGTTTCTATAAGTTTTCCGCCGGGATCAGAAATACCGGGAGTGCCGGCCTCGCAGACAAGAGCTGCTTCACGTGTCTGCCTTAAAAGATTAATAATATTTTTAATTTCTCTTGTTTTTGAATGCTGATGATAAGATATAAGTTTTGTTTTAATGCCAAAATGAGCCAATATTTTATGCGTTGTTCTGGTGTCTTCGCATAAAATAAAATCCACGGTTTTTAAAACAAATAAAGCCCGCGAGCTTAAATCATTAAGATTGCCAATAGGTGTAGCAGTGACATAGAGAATCGGCATAAATCAACTACTGTAATAATCTTGAGCTCCTTCTGCTGCTGAATTAATTTTTTTTCTTAATCTGGCATAGTCTTTCACAAGCTCAAAAACAACGCCCGTTAGAGGAATAGCTAAAATAGCGCCTAAAAAGCCCCAAAGCTGTCCGCCGACTACCAAGGCAATAAGTACAAGAGCTGGAGGTATACCAATAAATTTTTTAAAAAGCAGAGGGAAGAGAAGATTGTTCTCTATTTGCTGAATCACAACGAACGCAGCCAAGGCAAACAAAGCTTGGTTCAAGGAATTCATTGCCGCTATTAGAAAAATCAAAATAGCAGCTATAAATGGCCCAACAATAGGGATAAAGTCAAAAAATCCGCCAAGGGTCCCTAAAATAAAAGCATATTTAATTTCCAGAATACTAAAGCAAAGATATGAAAGACCACCAACAAAAATTATTCCTATTACACGGGAAATAAACCAGCCGCTAACTTTTTTTCTTACTCTCGGCAAAAGATTAAAAAGATAAGAATGGTATTTTCTCGGCGTAAAGTTAGCAAATATTCTTTCCAAAAGATTCTTTTCCAAAGAGAGGAAAAAAGCCAAAAAAATTATAAAAAAGGTTGCCTTTACTCCGCCGAAAAGCACACTTAAAGCCTTTAAGATATTTTCACTTGCATTAGAAAGATTGTTTTCTAAAATAGCTAAAAAGGAATTTTGTCCTCTAACAATTTCAATGCCAAGCTTTTCTAAAAAAGGAGAAATTCTCTGCAAATATAAAGGCAGGTTTAAACTGAATTGCTTTATTTCCCGTAAAAATATAGGGGATGTTTTATAGCAGGCGAAAGCAAATATTAAGAAAACCCCAAAGTAAATAACCATTGCCGACAAGTAGCGAGGAATTCTTTTCTTTTGCAAAAAATCAATGACAAAATTAAACAGAATAGCTAAAACAAGAGCAAAAATAAACCAGATTACTAAATCTTTAATCAGATAAAGGAAATAAAGAAAAATTACCAGAAAAGAAATTTTCAGGCAAAAATCCCAGCTTATATTAAATGTTCTTTCTCCGTCCATAGGTTAAATCCTTAAAAGTCGCGTAAGCGCCTTTTTGTCCTTATGCGGCCCAATTAAAGCTAAATTAAGCCTGTGCGGTTGAAAAAGCTCCTGTGCCGCCTTTTGAATATCCGTAGGTGTTACTTTGTCTATTATCTTAAACTTTTCTTTTATTGTCAAAATTTTCCCGGTAAGCAGTTCCTGCATCCCGTAAAAAGAAGCTTTGGCATCAGAAGATTCTAGACCTAAAAGCAGGCTCCCCTTTAAATAATCCTTTGCTTTTTTTAATTCATCTGCCGAGATTTTTTTATCTTTTATATTTCTATATTCTTTCAATATTAATTTTATTGCTTTTTCTAAGTCTCTATGAGAAACACCGGTTTGGGTTACTAAATAACCGCTATCTGTATAAAGCTCGGCTGAAGTACGAATATAATATCCAAGACCGGCTCTTTCTCTGACAGAAATAAACAAACGAGAGCTCATGTTACCGCCCAGAATTACGGCTAATAAGTTCTGAGTATATTTCTCAGGAGAAAAAATATCATAGCCTCTTACGCCAAGAGCAATATGGGTTTGATCGGTTTCTTTAAAATGGACAAGTGCTCTTGGAGCATTTTGTTTTTCCCTTACCTTTTTCCTATTCTCCGGAGTTCTTCTGTTGATTCTATTAAAAAGAGATTCTATTTCTGATTTTGCGTTAGGAATACTTTTAAGATTACCGGCTAAACAAATAACAGTATTCTTAGCTGAGTAATGTTTTTTTAGATAATCAATGAAATGATAACGCTGAAAACTTAGAATATTCTTTTTCGTTCCAATAGTCTGCCAGCCAGCTGGCTGATCACCGTAAAGAAGTTCTTCCCACAAATCCTCTATATATCTGGTAGGTGTATCGAGATACATATCCAGCTCCCCAATAATTACACCCTTTTCCCTTTCTACTTCTTGTGCTTCAATTTTAGAATTAAGAAAAATATCCGCAACCCAATCTAAGGCTAAAGGCAAATGGTCAGAACTGACTTTAGCCCAATAGCCTGTATATTCTTTGGAGGTAAAGGCATTATAGGCGCCGCCCACTTTATCCAATGTTTCAGCAATTTTCAAAGTAGTTGGCCTTCTTTTAGTGCCTTTAAAAAACATATGCTCCAAAAAATGAGATATCCCATTATTTTCTTTAGTTTCATATTTTGAGCCAGCGCCGACCAAAACCAAAACCGCGGCAGTCTCTGCTCTTTTGTCAGGCACAGTAATAATCCTCAATCCGTTTGGTAGAACTATTTTAGAAAACATATATTTTTAATCTTTTAATTTTAGAATAAACTCTTTTGCAGTTTTGGCAGATGCGTGTTTGGGATTTTTTTGCTTGAACCATAGATTTATTTTAATTTAATTTTTCTTAATTCAAACGGATAAATAAAATTTATCTTCGTTTTGCCTATTTTAACGGAATAATTATTAATAGATAAATTAATTAAAAATGCCTTCTCGGGCTTATATTTTTCAATAAAATTCCTCAGGCCTAAAGAAATTTTCGGCTTATTGATAGAATATTTAACTTCTACAGGCAAAAGCTTATCTCGTTGAGAAATAACAAAATCAACTTCGGCTCCTTGTTTAGTGCGCCAAAAGCGAATTTTAGCTAAAGTATTTCTAAGATGGAGGTTTAACTCATTAAAAATAGCGTTTTCCAAAAGCTGGCCATTGTTCAATCTTTGGTTGGTTTGAGAAAAGTTCTCTACTGCTAAATTCCGCAATCCTAAATCGCTAAAATAAATTTTCGGTCTTTTAATGATTTCCTGCCTCGAGTTCTTGAAATAAGGCAAAAGATTTTTGATAACAAAAGTTTGTTCTAGAGCAAAAATATACCTCTCGACAGTCTGGCGGTCTATTCCTAAACTATTGGTTAATTCCTGAATATTAATCAACTGCCCTATTTGTCCCGCTAATAATTTAATCAAATTATTAAAAGCCAATTTATTTTTAACCTCTAAAAAATTAAGAATATCTTTTTCAATAAAAGCAGAATTAATTTCTTTTAGAATTAATAACTTTTCTTGTTCATTTTTGCTTAACACTACTCGGGGATATCCCCCGAAAATAAGATATTTTTGAAATAATTTCAAAAGATTTTTTTGGTCTAGAATAGTCAGTTTCCTCCCGTTGTTTAATTTTTCTCCAAGTAATTTATTTTTGGCTGTTACAAATTCAGAAAAAGAAAACGACTGAAGATTAAAAACAATCTTCCGGCCAGCCAATGATTCTTTTATCTTTGTTTTTATTTCTAAAGACGAAGACCCGGTTAAAATAATTTTAGCGTTAAGATGACTGTCATAAACCCCTTTAAAAAATTGGGCTGCTTCTTTCGCTCTTTGCGCTTCGTCAATTAGAACATAAATTTTTTTCTTTTGAGACCTGTCTTTAATAAATTCAATAAACGAAGTTTGGTCTTGGAAAATATTCCAATCTTGGACAATATCAAGATTGTAATAAAAAATATTTTCTGGAGAAACCTTTTTCTTTTTAATTAGCCAATCTCTTAGCTGCAGTAAAAGCACGGTTTTTCCAACCTGGCGAGAGCCGGTAATAAGAGTCATTTCCGGTTGATCTAAATGCCTAATAATCTCAGGGAAAAGTTCTCTTTCTAAATATTCTTGATTATTGTATTCCTGTCTCATACATCCCTATTTTAGCATTACTAAATTATGTGTCAATACCAAATATAGTTTTCTTTCTCTGTTAAAAAGTTCTTGCCAGAAAACAACTCACTCCACCTCCCTTCTGCAACCTGCCTGCTGAGAGGCGAGATAAATAGATGCTCATCACACTATGCAATCTTAAACTTTTATAGTAAATTTTTTACAGTTTTGGCAGGTGCGTGTTTGTAAAGGCATATATTTATCTTTCAATCATCTCATATATTTATCTTTCAATCATCTATTGACATTGGCTTTTGATATGTTATTCTAATAATAGGATCCTCGGCCAGG
>CAYNRT010000016.1:0-10589 GCA_964399945.1 uncultured Candidatus Saccharibacteria bacterium
TGTGGTTTAGGACCACATCCCGTAAGGGGTGCAGGTTCAAATCCTGCCGAGGGCATAAACTAAAAGCGCGCTCAAAAACGCGCTTTTTCAATAATATTTGTTTTTATTCCTCTTTTAGATTAATGTTAACTTTTTTCTTTTTTATCTTTACTACACGAGGAGCAGTGATGATAAGAACATTTTTTTGCCAAGAGGCTTTTATTCTTTGTATGTCAATATCGTCTGGCAGAATAATTTGCCGCGAGAAAGGTCCCCACCAGCATTCTTGATGAAAATAGTCTTTCTCTTCGCTTCCGGAAGGATTACGCCTGCTGCCTTTAATAGAAAGCATGCCATTATCAATTGAAATATCTATTTCTTCCGGTTCTGTTCCGGCTATAGGCGCTTGAATGATAAATTTACCGTTGGAATAAAAAACATCAACGCACAACAAGCCTTCTTTTACTGGCCATTGCCGTCTTTTCGGCCTAGTTTCTTGCGGCGCTTTTGCTTTGGTTTTAGTCTTTGGCTTAGCCTTAACGCTTAAAGAAACCTTATGAGTTTTTTTCTTTTTTTCAACAGAAGAAGGGGTTTTTAGATCTTCTTGGGCAAGTTCTTTTTTTAATTTTTTTAAAAAAGACATAGTAAAAAATTAGTTATTATACCTCCTCGATATTTAAACAAACGCCTTTTAAGCTCTTAGCTTTCTTAAAGAGTTTTAAAACAAGAAAGAAAAGAGCGGATAAAAACAGAAAAATAGCTGCTAAGTTTAAAAGCCCAAATGATTCAGCTGTTTTTATTATAAACAAATTATAGGAGCTGTGCAAAGCTGCTGCTAAGAATATACCAAAGGAGATAGAAAGCCTCATATTTTTTAAGCGGCAAAACCCTAAAACCAAGAAATAACCGACGAGAGCAGAGCATAAAGCGTGAAGAATAGTTGCTGAAACAAAACGCCAGCCCATTGCTCCGGCGGCCCGAGAAATAGTAAGAACAGGATGATAGCTTGTTAAGACAAGAACATTTTCTAAAGCAGCGAAGCCTAGGGCGGAAATAATCATATAAAGGATAAGGTCAACAGGTTCATCGAGTTCAGCGCTCTTAAAAACCCAGAACTTTACCACTAAGAATTTTAATAATTCTTCTATTAAAGCACCACTGGCAAAGATAATTAAGGTAAAACCGGCGAAACTTTTAATCCCTCCCCAAGAAAAGATATATTGGAATCCTCTTTCCAAAAAAACTGCTGGAAGCGCGGAAACCATGCCTAAAGCGAAAATTTTAAGTATCATTTTATTAGGTTCAGGATGGGTATCTTTGCGAAGATAGAACAAAAGCCAAATGATGCTTGGTAGAAAACCGAAAAGGTAAAGAAAGTAAGACATAAATTATTTTGCGCTTTTAACTCTTAGCTTTGTGTTTTTCAATAAACATATTTGGCCAGCTTTCAATCATTAAAGTTTGCTTTTTGTCACTGACAGGAAGTTTCTGATATATTTCTTCGGTAATAAACGGCATAAAAGGATGCAAAAGCTTCAAAGACTGCAGAAGTGTAAAAAGCAGAATATCTTTATTTAATTGTTTTTTTGAAGCCTCTAGATATATGTCACAGAATTGGTGCCAAAAGAAATGATACAGGCATTGCACCGCTTGGCTAAAATGAAAGTTTTCTAGATTTTTTTCAACTGATTTAATTGTTTTATCTAGCTCTGCAATAATCTTTTTATCTGCCTTTGTTTGTATTTTGGCTTCTAAGACCCGTTTGTTTTTCAAGGGATGCAGTTTAGATTTCCCGATTTGTAAAAGGACAAAGCGTGCAGCATTCCATATTTTGTTGCAGAATTTTTTTCCGGCGATAATACTTTGTTCGTCAAATCTGATATCCTGCAAGCCAGTGAGCTGCCAGGCAAGGCCGAAGCGAACAGCATCTGCTCCATATTTTTCAACTAATTCTATGGGGTTTACTCCAGTGCCTAAGGATTTTGACATTCGCTGCCCTTTTTTGTTAAGAATAGTGGGGTGGATAAATATCTTTGGAAAAGGCGCTTTACCCATGAACTCTAAACCGGAAAAGATCATACGGGCAACCCAAAGATTAATAATATCGCGAGCAGTAGTAAGGACGCCGCTTGGATAGAAAGAGGCGAGATCCGATCCTTTCTTGGGTAAACAGTATTTTTTATTATCCTTTATGCAGTCAGTTGGCCAATTAAAAGGTGCAAAGGGCCAGAGTGCTGAAGAAAACCAAGTGTCTAGCACATCTTCAATCTGTTTAGGACGGCATTTGCCGCAAACAGGGCATTTCTTTGGTTTTCTTAAAGAAGCAAAGTAATATTCTTTTTCTTGTTTTTTATCGTTCTTTTTTTTGTTTTGGCATTGCCAAATTGGCAAGCGATGCCCCCACCATAATTGGCGGGAGACGCACCAATCTCTAATATTATTCAGCCAATTAAAGTAAGTTTTCTCAAAACTTTTAGGGTAGATTCTTACTCTCCCTGAAGAAACAGCTTTTTTCGCTTTTTGCGCCAACCTTTCCATTTTTAAAAACCATTGTTGAGAGGGAATAATCTCAATTCTCCTGCCGCAGCGGGAGCACTTTGGAGCCTTTAACAAGTAAAGCTCTTCTTTTGCCAATAAACCCTCGTTTTTTAATCGACTGACAATCTTTTCGCGGGCCTCTTCTGTCTTCAATTCTTGGTACTCTTTAGGGCAATTGCTGTTCATTTTTCCGTTCTCGTCAATTATGCTTAATATAGGCAGATTATGTCTTAGGCCGACTTCATAATCTTTTAAATCATGCGCCGGCGTTACTTTTACAGCACCTGTGCCGAAATTTGGGTCAACTATTTGGTCGGCAACAATTGAAATTTCCCGGTTAATAATTGGAACAAGTACTTTTTTGCCCAATAAACCCTTATATCTCCTATCTTTCGGATTTACGGCTACAGCTGTATCGCCGAGCATTGTTTCCGGCCGTGTAGTGGCAACAACAACATATTTCTTTTTATTTTCAATTAGAGGATAGCGGATATACCAAAGCTTGCTGTTTTTTTCTTCGTATTCCAATTCTAAATCAGAAAGGCTTGTTTTGCAGCGCGGGCACCAATTGATTGGTCTTTCGCCGCGATAGATTAAACCTTTATTCCAATAATGAACAAAAGCGTGTCTAACTGCTTCGGCGTATCCTTTATCCATTGTAAAAGCTTGTCTTGACCAGTCACAGGAGGCACCGATTTGCTTAAGCTGGCATGGGATGATGTTTCCGTATTTCTTTTTCCATTGCCAGACTTTTTTTAGAAAGGCGGCTCGTCCTAAATCAAAGCGGCTAAGCCCTTCTTTTTTAAGTTGTTTTTCAACAACGTTTTGAGTAGCGATACCGGCATGATCAATACCCGGAAGCCACAAAACTCGAAATCCTTCCATTCTCTTTTTTCTAACAAGCGCATCCTGAATTAAAGCGTTTAAAGTGTGTCCCATGTGGAGCTCGCCCGTGATGTTGGGCGGCGGTAAGAGTATAGAATAAGGCTTTTTTCTTTTACCAGGCAATTTGTCGGGATTGAAAAAACCGCTCTTTTCCCAAAATCTATATATTTTCTTTTCTGTTTTTTTCGGGTTATAGGTTTTAGTAAGCATATAGGTAAAAGAAACATTCTAAATTAAAAGTGCCTAAGAAAGGCGCAGATTGGAATTTACTTCTATTTTTTCCCAATCAGTTTGCTGTTTTTGATGGAAATAAGCAGCCACGGCTATCATTACCGCATTATCGGTGCATAACTTTTTAGAAGGAACTGTAAAAACTATCTGACGGTTAATTTTTAATAGTTTGTTTCGGAATTGTTGCCTTAATTTCTGATTAGCGGCCACTCCTCCTCCAAGGATAACACTTTTTGCCCGATAATCTTTTAAGGCCTTGATGGTTTTTTTTGTTAAAACGTCTACAATGGCTTGCTCTATTTCTCTTGCCATTATTTTAACATATTTTGAGGATGCTTTTTTTCTTTTCGTCATTTTCTCCCATTGGTACAAGACGGCTGTTTTCAGGCCGGAGAAGGAGAAATCATAATTCTGGCTGTGCAGCATTGGTCGGGGCAGGGTTGCTAATTTCTCATTTGCTGCTGATTTTGCTGCTTTAGCAATTGCTGGGCCCCCCGGGTAGCCAAGCTTTAAAATTCTTGCTGTTTTATCAAAACATTCACCCGCGGCATCGTCTCTGGTCTCACCAATTATTTTATACCTCCCAATTGCTTTAACAAGCACTAATTGAGTATGGCCGCCGCTTGCGATTAAAGCAATTGCCGGAAGGATATGAGAGGAATTTTTATAGGCTTCCGGCTGTTCGACAAAACCGGCAAGAATATGTCCTTCCATATGGTTGACAGGTATTAAAGGAATGTTCCACCAAAGAGAAAGGCATCTGGCAAAATTTACACCTGTCCAGAGACATGGCTCTAGGCCTGGGCCGACTGTTACAGCAATAGCGTTGATTTTCGGTTTTTTATATTTTTTTAAAATTTCTTCTGTTCCTTTGTAAAGTGCTTTGTTTTTTTCTAGTATTTCCCTTATCTTTAAGAGCTTTTGTCTTGATTTTTGGTTTAAGATGGAAGGAGAGCGTTTTGCAAGAAGAAAGCCATTTTTCTGCAGTGTTTGTTTAAAAACAATGGGCAGATTTTTTTGATGCTCTCTTTTAGCCAACGAAGGATAAATTCCTCCATATTTTTGGTGAAGCTTCACTTGAGAGGAAACAATATTGCTTAACACAGTAGCTTTGCCGCTGTTAAACTTTAAAACTGCCGCAGAAGTGTCATCGCAAGATGTGTCAATAGATAAGATAATCATACGGCTTTATAATAACAACGGCATTGATTTTTTTCAATTTTTTAAGTAAGATAGCAATAATGGAAGAAACAGCTGACAGCCGTCTTGTAGGCCCTATCGTCTAATGGACAGGACGTCACTCTTTCAAGGTGAAAATCCGGGTTCGATTCCCGGTAGGGCCGCTTTAATCTTTTCTTTCCTCTTGTTCTAGTTCTGGTTTTTCTTTAGGAAAATCTATTTTAATATATTCTCCTAATATTTCTTTTAATTCTTTCTTATTCTTGAATCCATAGTAAGGTTTATCGTTGACAATTAAAACAGGAAGTTCTTTTTTAAGATTATATATTGATTTTAATGCCTGCAATGCAGACAAGTCTAAGTCGTAATCAAAAGAATATATACGCAGAGAAGGATATTTTTTCCTTAAATAGCTTAAAATATATCCTTGGTCGGAACAGCGCGGGCAGGTCTTTTTATCAGAATAGAAATAAATAATGGAGACAAGGTCTAGGCGGCATTCTTTTGCCGCTCTTTTTAACAAAAGCCAGTGTTTTATCTCTAAAATTGAATAGAATTTTTTTAATCTTAAGAAATCAGGATTGTTTCTGCCTAGGGTGGTGCTGATAGAGTTCAATTTTTGGGAAATGTCATACAGTTTTTTGGTAAGCGTAGATTCATTAAGGTTTTTGCACGGCGCCTGCGAAAGGATAGAAAACTGCGTTTCCAAAGAAAGGATGTCTACGCTTAGATTTTCCTGCAATCCAGCTATTTTAGCCATTTTTTTCTCAACTAAAAAATTGCTTAGAAAAAATCCAGCAGAAAAGATAAGAAGAGTAGTTAAAAAGACAAGAAAATGTTTTTTGAAATTTATTTTTTTTGCCTCAGACATATCTTTCTCACTTCCAATAAACGTCTTTTTTAAAGAGGGCGGAAAAAATAGCGCTTATCCAGAAGAGTGCGTTGAGAAAAGTATAAAGAAGGATATAGGAAAGAGTATCTTTTTTTATTGGCTTGGAATCAGCAGTAAGTCTTCGACTGAAAACAAGATAGAACATAAAAACGGCGATAGAGACAGCTCCCAAAATAATTGTTGGTTTTAGATTGACAGAGAAAAAACTGAATGATGCAGAAAGACGCGGAAGATGGACTCCGATAAGAAAAAGATTATTTGTTTTTTGGAGAATAAAGTCAGCAAGTTGCCAGACAGCGTAAGAAAGAATTCCTACTGAAAGAAAACTTCCTAAAAGATTGTAAAAAAGGAGAAAAGCAAGGTTGCCGTGCCGGCGGAAATTCAGAAGGTCCGGATAGTCTTTAAGGTTTAAAATCAAGCCGCGGCGCCACCTTAGACGTTGTCGTAAAAGCGAAGCGAATGTAGAACAAGGAGCTGTATAAACAATAGAATCCAAAGCGTGAACGATTTTGTAATTTGCTCTTTGAAGACGGAAGCCAAATTCCAAGTCTTCAGTCTGGTGGCCTTTGCGGTAAGCACCTATTTTCTTAAACGCTTCGCGCCGCACAACAGAAAGAGGGCCGGGAGTGACAAAAACGCTGTCTAACACAGAATAGATTTTCTTTAGAAAAGCGGCTATTAAAAATTCTACATACTGCACTCCTTCAATGATGTTTTTGGCGCGGCTGATTTTTACTGTGGAAATGGCGGCCATTACCTTAGGGTCGCCAAAACACTTTACTATTCTTTTTAGTGATTGCGGATGCGGCTGGGAATCAGCATCAAGACAGGCAACAAGTTCAGCGCGCGTATTTTCAATACCTAAATTTAGAGCCGTATGCTTGCCGCCATTGGGCTTATGGAAAACTTTTATTCCATATTTTTCAAAAGCTTTGGCACGGTAAAAGGTATTGTCCGTACTTCCGTCATCAACCACAATGATTTCCAGTTTGTCTTTGGGGTAATCCAACAACAAGAGAGAAGCAATTGTTTTGCCGATATTTTTTTCTTCGTTGTAACAGGGTACGATTAAAGAAATTGAAGGCAAACGAGAAGACTGCGGTTTTTTATAAACTTTTTCTTTGTTTTCCCAAAAAGTGCCCAAGATAAAAATGGAAAAATAGAGGCCGAAAAATATTCCCAAGTAAGCTAAAATATCTATACCTATTGTCATATAGTTTATAATTAATGCCTTAAGCCAAGAATAACACAAAAATAATTTTATTCCAAGTGCGTCCTGTTTTCAAAGCGCTTTAGTTTGTTTTTTAAAACAGAATATGCTTTGAGTTCCGGGTCCTGCTGCAGGATTTCTTTTGCCGCCTCCCGCGCTTTTTCCACTAGGGGCAGGTCACTTAGGTTTGCCATTGCCGCGTCAGGCAACCCCCATTGTTTGGAGCCCAAAAGGCTGCCTGGGCCGCGGATTGCCAAATCTTTTTGGGAAAGTTCAAATCCGTCTTCCGCTTGAATCATTGCTTTCAATCTTTGCCAAGTTTTTTTTGCCGGCGAATCAGTGAATAAAAGGCAGTAGGATTGCAGCTGCGAGCGGCCTACTCTGCCGCGCAGCTGATGAAGCTGCGCCAGCCCGAAACGCTCTGCGCCTTCAATTACAATAATGGTTGCATGCGGTATGTCAATCCCTACCTCTACAACTGAAGTGGCAACTAAAATCTGGCATTTTTTTCTGCGAAACTCTTTCATTATCTTTTCCTTTTCTCTTGTTTTCATCTTGCCGTGCAGCATTTCTATTTTTAAAGAAGGGAAAATTTCTCGAGTAAGCTTTTCGTACTCCTGTTTTACAGCTTTGACATTGTTCCAGGAATTTCTCTTTTGTTCTGTTGCTTCTTTTTTTTCTATGCGCGGGCAGATAACAAAGGCTTGCTCGCCGGCTTCCACCCTTTGGCGGATGAATTCGTAAGCGGCGTCTCTTTCGGCAGGCGGGATAATTTTAGTAATTATCCTTTTGCGGCCCCGCGGCATTTCGTCCAAAAGGGAAAGGTCTAAATCCCCGTAAATAGTTAAGGCGAGGCTGCGGGGGATGGGAGTGGCTGTCATAGAGAGAAGATGGGGAATTAAACGTTTCTGCGAAGCTTTCTCTTTTTGGATTAAACTGGCGCGTTGTTCTATACCAAAACGGTGCTGTTCGTCCACGATACATAGGGCCAGCTTCTGGAACTTGACACTCTTCTGGATTAAAGCGTGCGTACCGATTAAAATATCTATTTCTCCGCAGCGCGCTTTCTCCAGCAGTTTCCTGCGCGATATCTCCAGAATTTCATTGCGCAGCTTTTGGGCACTGATCTTGTCCTGTTTTCCGGTCAGCAACCCTATTTTTACCTTAAACGGCTGCAGTAGTTTAATTGTTTGCTGAAAATGCTGTTTGGCTAAAATTTCTGTTGGCGCCATAAAAGCGGTTTGCCAGCCGGCCTTGGCGGCGTTAAGGGCGGCAATGAGGGCTACCAAGGTTTTCCCGGAGCCGACATCGCCCTGTAGAAGCCGCGCCATTGGGCGGGGCCTTTCCATATCCTTCAGTATCTGCCAGGCGCATTTTCTTTGGGCGTCAGTAAGTTTAAAAGGCAGCTTTTGGACGAATTTTTTAATAAGTTTAGCGTTAATAGGCACTGCCGGCGCTTTTTCCTTGTTTAAGCGCAGGCGCTGGCGGACAACAAAGAGTTCAAGGAAGAAAAGCTCTTCAAAAGCAAAGCGCCTTTGCGCTTCTTCAGCCATTATGAGGGAGTCAGGGAAATGTACTTGGCGTAGCGCCTCTTTTAGGGGTAGGAAATTATGCTTTTTTATTATTTCTTGCGGCAGGGTTTCCGCAATGCTGTTTTCGCAGGCGGTTAAGAGGCGCTTTATAATAAGCCGCAGCCAGCGCGAGGAAAGGCCTTCAGTTTCCGGATAAACAGGCACCAGTCTGCCGGTATGGGTAAGCGAATTAATTTCAGCGATAGAAAATTTTTCGTAGGCAGGGCTGGAAAGATAAAGCCCTTGCTTGTCTGTAGTTGCCTTGCCCGCTAAGCAGACATTATCGCCCTGCTTTAACACATTTGTCAGATAGGGTTGGTTGAACCAGACAGCGCGGACAGCGCCGCTTTCATCCTCTACTAACGCTTCGGTGACAAACATTTTCTTTTTCCAAGTTTTGCTTGTCTTAATCTGCAGGATTCTGCCGGCTATGCATATTTGCTCGTTGCTTTTTATCTGGGAGATTTTTTTTATATGGGAAAAATCCTCATAGCGCCGCGGAAAATGAAAAAGCAGTTCTTCTACGGTTTTAATTCCCATTTTCCTCAGTTTTTTTTGGAATACGGGACCGATGCCGGAGATTTTTCCTATTGGTGTTGTTAGAGTTAAATTAACCATAAAATAAAACAGCGGAAAACATATTCTTAACTAAAATAATTATACACCATTGCGCGCCCTAGCCCCAGCATTAGTTAAAAAAATTACGAGCCCAGGAATCTATTGCAAGATAAACTTCCATACCACACTGCAGTCCTCTCCCTTCAGTCATTGGAATCTTTAATAAGTGATAAAAGAAAAATTACTCGGCTTACCTTTTCCCAAATCGCTTTTTCAATTTAGTGGTAATTTAAGTAAAGATAAGCTAAAATAATAATAAGCTGATTCAAATAATAGCCAATAAACCCGAAAAGCGAACTTCGCATACTCGAATACGTTATCTGTAATTCTCTCAGCTGTCTTAATAGAATGATTTAGATAATTCTTTAATTTATTGTGATTATGAACAATCTTAAACAAAAAATCATAGATGAAATTGAGAAAGCAAAAGATGAGCAAATCAAGTTTTTACAGAAATTAGTGCAGACTAAATCTGTAAATCCTAATATGGATGATCCAACAAAATCCAGCCCTTACGATCCTATAGAATTAGAAGTTGCTGAATTAATTTTTAACAAACTTAAAGAAATAGGACTTCAGCCAAAATTTGAAGGCATTTCTACTTCAAGACCAAATGTGATTTGTGAATTTGGCCAAGGAAAAAGAACTTTAATCTTTAATGGGCATATGGATACTGTTCCTCCTGCTCGTGAATGGGATTTTAATCCGTTTTTGGGCACTATCAAAAACGGAAGACTTTACGGATCTGGTGTTTTAGATATGAAATCAGCTTTGTGTTGTTATATTTTTATGGCAAAAGCTCTTTTAAAATTTGAAAAAGAATTAAGAGGAAAAATTCTTTTACAATTTGTTATTGACGAAGAGCCAATGGCAGCTTCTCATTTTGGAACCCAATATTTATTAGAAAAAAGATATATTGGAGATGCCGCTATAATTGGAGAACCAGGAACAAGAAAAATAACGATTGGGAATAGGGGAGGCTATAGGTTTAAAATAGAAGTTTTTGGAGATGCTGTTCATACCGGTTCAAGAGAATGGGAACAAAAGAAAGAGGGAATAAATGCAATATTAGAAATGACAAAAATAATTAACGCTTTGCAAAACTTTAAATTTCCTATAAAAGAACATCAAATTTTTCCAAGAAGAAAAAATGTTCTAACCTTCCCAACCTTAATTAAAGGTGGAAAGGCAATAAACATTGTTCCAGATTTTTGTGAAGCTTTCGGTGATACAAGAATTTTGCCGGGAATTACAAAAGAATTTATGGAAAGAGAAATCAAAAAGAAATTAACAAAATTGAGAGTGAAATATAAACTGACCCCGATTGTTTATGTCCCGCCGGTTTTTATTCAACCAAAAGAAGCTATTGTTCAAGTTCTTAAAAATAATGCAAAACAAATATTAAAAAAAGAACTGGTTACTGAAGGAGCAGGTCCTTGGAGTGATATGTGGATGTTTATTGAAAAAGGAATTCCAGCAGTTAATT
>CAYNRT010000017.1:0-9926 GCA_964399945.1 uncultured Candidatus Saccharibacteria bacterium
GCAGGTTTTAATTATTGGCTTGATTGAATCGGGCGCTGCTTGGTTGTTTATAAAAAGCTCACCTTACAGAACGGCAAGAGTTTTAGCTTTTCTCCACCCTCAGAGCGATCCTTTGGGAAAAGGATATCAATTAAAGCAGTCTTTAATTGCCATAGGGTCTGGAAAGATTTTTGGCATTGATGGAGGATTAAGTCTTGGTTTAAGCCGTCAAAAATTCGGCTTTCTTTCACAACCAATGACTGATTCCATTTTTTCAGTTATCGGCGAGGAGCTTGGTTTTATCGGCGCCTGTTTCTTAATTCTTCTTTTCCTCCTTATTGGTTGGCGGGCATTAAAAATTGCTTCGGCTTCCCACAGCTCCTTTGGTAAGCTGCTTGCAGCCGGCATTGGCTCCTGGATAGTTTTTCAAGCCTTTTTTAACATTGCTGGAACAATAGGTATATCACCGTTAGCAGGCATCCCTCTTCCTTTCTTCAGCTACGGCTCTTCGCATTTGTTAATTGAATTTGCCGCTGCCGGCATACTTTTAAATCTTTCAAAAAACGGATAAAATGTAAAAACAAGACAAAAGGCTGAAAATTATAAGAATTAAAATTGCTTTATGAATCCCGAGAGAAAAAAAGTAAAAATTATCTTAACTGGCGGAGGGAGCGGGGGACACATTTTTCCTCTTATAGCTGTTTGTCGCGAACTGAGAAAAAAACTTCCCAAAGAAAAAGCAACTATATATTACTTAGGACCAGTGGAAGGACACGGTTTGAAGACTCTAGCTTCAGAAGGAGTAAAGATAAAAAAGATAACAACAGGCAAATTTAGAAGATACTTTTCTTTAAAAAACATTCTGGATTTATTTAAAATACCCTTAGGATTGCTTCAGTCTTTCTTCTGGCTGTTTTTTCTTGCCCCTGACATTATCTTCAGTAAAAGTGGCTATGGATCTTTTCCTGTTGCTTTGGCCGGAAAAATATTGGGCATTCCTTTATTTATTCACGAATCAGATGCAGTTCCGGGGGCCGTCTCTGAAATAACAGGAAAATGGGCAACAGAAATATTTGTCTCCTTTTTAACCAAAAAAAGTTTTCCTTCAAAGAAGCTTATCTGTGTGGGCAATCCTGTCCGAGAAGAACTTTTCGGAGCAGCAAAAGAGCCTGCTTTAAGTTTTTTCTCTTTCAAAACAAAAAAACCTGTTATAACAGTTTTAGGAGGATCTCAAGGATCGCAAAAAATAAATGAGATAATAATGGACATTCTTCCTGAAATGGCTGCCAATTTTAATATAATTCATCAATGTGGAGACAAGAATTATGGGCGGCTGAAAATAGAAAGTGAATTTATTTTAAAAAACCTAGCCTGCAAGGATAACTACCGTCTTTTTCCTTTTCTTAACCAAGAAACATATAAAAATGCCTTAGCGGCAGCAGATCTGATTATCTCCAGAGCAGGAGCCGGAGCTATTTTTGAAATAGCCGCTGCAGGAAAACCGGCAATACTTATTCCTTTTTCTTTTGCCGCTCAAAACCACCAATTAAAAAACGCTTACATATTTGCCAGCACAGGAGCAGCAGAAGTGCTGGAAGAAGAAAATTTAAAGCCGCATTTGCTTTTAGAAAAATTAAAACACTTTTGCTCACGACCAGATATTCTTGAAAAAATGTCTGCGGCAGCTAAATCTTTCGCTAAGCCGCGTGCTGCTGAAATCATTGCTTCTTATTTAACGGCTTATCTCCAAGCAATGGAGTAAAAATCTAATTAACAGGTTCTGCTTGAGAGCAGATAACCATTGATAGTTTTTGTTCTAATTAGTTTGCTTGCCAAATAAGAGAAATGGCCTTAGAATAAAAGTAATGATGGAAGAATTAAAGCTTATCAGCCCAGGAGAAGTAAGGGTAAGAATAGCGCCATCGCCAACTGGTCCGATGCATATTGGTTTAGCAAGAACCGCGCTTTTTAACTATCTTTTTGCCAGAAAATATCAAGGGGCTTTTATTCTAAGAATAGAAGATACTGATAAAGAAAGATCAAAAAAGGAATATGAAGAAGAAATTATCGCTGGCTTGCGCTGGCTTGGTCTTGAATATGAGGAAGGCCCAGATAAAGGTGGGCCTTATGCCCCTTACAGACAATCGGAAAGGAAAGAAATATATAGAAAATACATTCAACAACTATTAGATGAAGGAAAAATCTATCATTGTTTTTGTTCTCTGGAAGAATTGGAAGCACACCGTCAATATTTATTAAGCATTGGAAAAGCACCTTGTTATTCTGGAAAATGCCGTCAATTAAGTCAAGCTGAAGTCAAAAAAAACCTACAAAAAGGTAAACCCTACATTTTACGGTTTAAAACACCTCTAAAAAAAGTGAAATTTGAAGACCTTTTGCGGGGAGAAATTATTTATGACAGCGAAAATTTCGGAGATTTTGCTGTAGCAAAATCCTTGGAAGAACCCCTTTACAACCTTGCTGCTGTTATTGATGACCAGGAAATGAAAATAACGCATATTATTCGGGGAGAAGATCATATTTCTAATACGCCAAAACAAATTCTTCTTGCAGAAGCACTGAATTTTCAAACAACACCCCAATACCTGCATCTACCCCTCATTTTAGGCCCAGACCGCGCCAAATTAAGCAAAAGGCATAATGTTAAATCCGTTCTGGAATACAAAAAAGAAGGGTATCTTTCAGAAGCTATCATTAACTTCCTTGCTTTTCTTGGTTGGAACCCGGGAACAGAAAAAGAAATTTTCTCTATAAACTCCTTAATAAAAGAATTTTCCTTAAAGGGTTTGCAGAAATCAGGCGCGGCCTTTAATGCTCAAAAGCTTGATTGGCTAAATGGATTTTATATTCGCCAGAAATCAATTGAAAAACTTACCGAGCTTTGTCTTCCGTATCTCCTAGAAAAAGGTTTCTTGGAAAAAAAGGAAAATAATTTTTTCTGTCCTGATAGAGAGATAAAAATGACCTTGCCGCAGGTTCAAGCTATTGTGGAACTTTACCGCGAAAGAATGAAGAAGCTTTCAGAAATAACTGAATTAACCAACTTTTTCTTCTGTAAAAAATTAGATTATCCTGCTGAACTTCTTTTATGGAAAAGCGCTACTATAAAAGAAACAAGAGCTATTCTTGACAAAATTAGAAAAGTATTAGATAAATTGAACCAAAAGGAATGGCATAAAGAAAAAATTTCCAACATTCTTATGCAACTAAGCGACAAAGCCGCAGAAGGGGACAGGGGAAAGGTGCTTTGGCCCTTCAGGGCCGCTCTCAGCGGGAAAAAGGCTTCAGCCGGTCCTTTTGAAATAGCGGCAATATTGGGAAAAGAGGAAACAATTGAAAGAGTTAAAGAAGCGCAAAAAAAGATTCATCAATAATATGATTAAAAGCAAGAGAAAACTATTTTTAATTTTATTAAACCTTTTTGCTTTTCTAATCTTTTCCTTTGTTTGGCAGGGCACTTGTTCAGCTACTGGAGATATACCGGATAATTTTTTGACAGAAAGCGGAAAAATTATAGAAAGAACAAAACAGGCGCAAGGATTGCTGCATCAATTGCTTGATTGGCTCTTAAAAGTAGGCGAGGGTTTCATACATGTGGTTAAAAAAACAATAGGCTGGTTTTTCAACAATAAAAACGTCCCTTCATCGTTAAAATCATGGCTTAGAGATGAATGGCGTTTTATAAAAGAAGAGTTTAAAAAGGAAACAGTAGAAATATTTCTTGATATCAAGAAAAACTTTTTTAAGCCGTTCAGTTATTTCGAATAAAACAATAGGGAAGTATTAAAAACATTGCTCTTGCGCTTATTTGTTGCCTGTCAAGAAACTTCGCATAATGAAGCTTTACAGAAGTATAGTAACAACTAAAATATATGGCTCTTAGAAAGACTGACAAACCAATAATATCTTATAAAACTGATTTTTTAGAATATTTGGAGATAGAAAAAGGATTGGGAAACAGAAGCCAAGAAACATATGAAAGGCTTTTAAATAAATTTTTTAGCTGGCTTAAGAAAAATAAATTAGAGAAATTAAAGCCTCATGAATTGACTGCTGATCATATATGGAAATTTCGCGTTTATTTATCGCGTTCTTTTAACAAGAATACAGGAGAACCTTTAAAAAAAAGCACTCAAAATCATTATCTAATTGCTTTGAGAAACTTGCTTAATTTCTTTGCTGACCGCGATATTCTTTCTCTTCCAGCTGAAAAGATAAAACTGGCAAAAGAAAATAAAGAAAAAACTGTTAAATTCTTAAATCTTGAACAAATTAAAAGGCTTCTGCTTGCTCCTGACACAAGAATAATCACTGGATTAAGAGATAGAGCTATTTTAGAAAGCCTGTTTTCTACAGGTATGAGGGTTTCTGAGCTTACAAGTCTTAATCGTGAACAAATAAAGCTTAATCCTAATATTGAGGAATTAGAAGTTGCCATCATCGGCAAAGGAAACAAGCCGCGCACAGTTTACTTTTCTAAAAGGTCTTTAATTTGGTTAAGGAAATATTTAAAAACAAGAAAAGATAAAGAAAAAGCCCTTTTTATACGCTATAAAGGTCCTAAAAACACTCCTTTGCGCCTTACAGCTCGTTCAGTTGAAAATATTGTAAAAAAATATGCCATAAAAGCAGGCATACCTGTATTCACTGTCCCCCACACTCTACGTCATAGTTTTGCCACGGATCTTTTGGTAAAAGGTGTTGATTTGCGGACCGTCCAGGAATTTCTAGGCCACCGCAGTATTGCTACAACTCAAATATATACTCACGTTGTTTCAAAAAGATTAAAGGACATCCACCGCAAATTCCACAGCGGAGAAGATTTAGACAGCCGTTCTTAATTTCTTTCTTCTTGAACATCCAGTATTTCCAGCGGCTCTCTGTTGTTTGAGTTCTGAAAAAGCATTCCTGCTCCAAAAGAAAGCAGACATAAAAGCATAATAATCAAAAAGAACAAAATATTAGCTGAATTTCGCTTGAAAAAATTCCTAAATTCTGCTAACATGAAAATAATTCTTTTTGGATATTTTGAAGTTTTGAACCGGAATAATGATAATGCCATATGTCTAAAACAAAATCAAAAGCGCAGTCAAAATTAGGACGTGATTCCAACCCTAAATATCTGGGGGTGAAGATAAATGATGGACAAAAAGTAAAGCCCGGAATGATTATTATACGACAAAGAGGAACAAAATTCATCCCTGGAAAAAATGTTGGATGCGGTCGCGATTATACGCTTTTTGCTTTAAAAGCAGGAAAAGTTAAATTTGCCACCAAGAAAAAGGTGAAGTTCAACGGTTCCCACCGTTTGGTTAAAGTTGTTAATGTTGTTTAGCGCGCTTTAATGCGGCTGAAACAAGGCCTTTAAAAAGCGGGTGTGGTTTTAATGGGCGTGACTTGAATTCCGGATGAAATTGAACGCCCACAAAAAACGGATGGTTTTTTATCTCAATAATTTCAACTAAATTCTTTTCAGGATTAACACCAGCAATTGTCAGTCCTTTCTTTTCTAAATGTGATCGAAATTCATTATTAAACTCATAACGGTGACGATGACGTTCAAAAATAAGTTCTGAAGAATAAGCTTTTCTGCTGACGCTTCCTTTTTTCAGACGACAGGCATAAGCACCCAATCTCATACTCCCCCCATAATTTTTCTGCTTTATCTTTTCTTTTTGTTCTGGAATAACATCAATCACCGCTTCTTGACAATTTTTATCAAATTCAGTAGAGTTTGCTTTTTTGAGACCTATTGTGCGAGCAAACCCTACAACTGCCAACTGCATGCCTAAACATATTCCCAAAAAGGGAATTTTTTTAATCCGGCAAAAATTAGCAACTTTAATCTTTCCCTCCACTCCCCTGCTCCCAAAGCCGCCGGGAATAATTATACCATCAAAATCTGTGAGTTCGTTTACAGCTGCTGGTTTATCCTCGTATTTTTCCGAATCCAGCCAAATTATTTTTGGCTTTACTCTAAAGAAGCAAGCAGCATGCTTTACTGCTTCAATAACTGAGATGTAGGAATCCATTAAAGTAAATTCGCCTGTTCTGAAGTATTTCCCAACAATGCCTATTTTAATTGAAAAGCGCGGAGCCTTCATCTTTGCAACCATAGCCGCCCAGTTTTTTAAATCTCGTTTTTTCGGTTTTACCTTCAGCTTTTTCAATATTCGATCACTCATACTATCTTTTTCAAAATTCAAAGGGATGTCATAAATTGAATCAACATCCGGAGCAGAAATAACATCTTCTTCAGCAACATTGCAAAACACAGAAATCTTTTTCTTCCTCGGCTTATCTAAAGGAAAAACAGATCTGGCTATAATCAAGTCTGGCTGAATGCCGGCACTGTTCAGCATTCGGACAGCATGCTGAGTTGGCTTAGTTTTCATCTCACCTATAATTTTAGGTACGGGCAAATAACTAACCAAAACAAAAAAAACATCATTTGGATGTTTGAGCTTTAACATTCGAGCCGCCTCTAAAAACAAAAGGTTCTCGTATTCGCCTACTGTGCCTCCTATTTCAATTAAAATAAAATCAGGCTTCGTTTTCTTTTGTAACTTTTTTATTCTTTCAATAACTTCATTGGGAACATGCGGTACAACCTGAACACACTTGCCCCTATAATCAAGGTTTCTTTCTTTCTTAATAATATTCAAATAAATCCTCCCTGTTGTCATATAATTATCTTTACCGAGATCCTGGTCTAAAAACCTTTCGTAATTACCTATATCCTGATCGCATTCATCTCCGTCATCGGTTACAAAAACTTCCCCATGTTCAATGGGATTCATTGTTCCAGCGTCAACATTAATATAGGGATCGATTTTAACCGCTTGAACCTTAAAACCGCGGTTTTTCAATATCACACCTATAGAAGCAATGGTAATACCTTTACCAATACCAGACATTACCCCGCCCGCAACAAAAATATATTTTGTTCTCATAATGCGCGCGCTTTAATACCGCCGTTTTTAAAATGATTATTCATCTTCCTCCTGAGGTTCCTCCCCAACAACTAAAAGCTTGATTTCCGCTTCTAAATTCTCTTTGAATAAAAGCTTCACATCATAAGCCCCCGCTTCTTTAATGGGTTTCTCAAGTATAATCTTAAACTTGCTCGTGTCATAACCCATCCCTTTAAGCTTCTTTGCTATCTTTTTGGCGTCAAGCCCTTCAAAAAGTTCACCTTTTTCTCCTTGCTTCATTTTTATTTCAATTTCCTGACCATCTATCTGTGAAACAATCTTTTCTATCTTTTCCAACTCTTTTTCAGCAGCCTTTTCCTTGTCGCGCAAAATCTGCTCAAGCCAAAGAAGATTTTTTGGTGTAGCCGGCTTGGCTATTTTTCTAGGGAAAAGAAAGTTGCGAGCGTAACCTTCCTTTACCTCTTTAACTTCATATTGTTTACCTATTCCGGGCTCGTCTTTTAAAAGAATTACTTTCATAAGTTTTAGTTGTATATAAATCTCATTAACCTTACAATCTTAAAATCTTTTTTATTATAATAGCAGAGACCTTTGATTACAAGTTTTTTAGCACCATTAAAGCTTTTTTCAGCTGGATGTCATCTTTTACGTCGCCGAACAATTGTTTCTCCGCCATTTTAACCTTAATATCGGGAGAGAGTCCTTTTTCATCAATAGAAGTTCCTTTTGGTGTAAACCAACGAGCAACGGTTACTTTTAAAGAAGAACCATCAGACAAAGAAAGCTGCTGCTGAACTGACCCTTTTCCAAAAGATGATTCTCCTACTAACTTCACTCCCCTATTATCCCTTAAAGCACCAGCTAATATTTCTGCTGCCGAAGCGGTTCCCTCGTTTATCAAAACAACCGCAGGATATTCTGCAAATATTCCCGGTCCTTTGGCTCTATAAATCTCTTCTTTATCGCGGCCTTTAAACTTTTCTCGAACAACTACGTCTCCTTTTTTTAAAAACCAACCACTAATGTTTTGGGCAATATCCAGATATCCTCCAGGGTTGTTTCTGACATCTAAAATAAGTTTTTTTGCAGGAGATTTTAATATTTCTTCTGCTGCTTTAGCAAATTCAAAAGTCAAAATGCGATTAAACTGGTATATCTTTATATAAGCAGCATATTCCTTTCCCTCCTTGCCTAAATCTAATTCTTCTAACCTCCATTTTAAGGTAGGAATTTTAATCAAAGCTCTTTTCAGCACCACTTCGCGCGGTGTTTCCCATTCCGAACGGCTTATAAGAAGAGTTACTGTCGTGCCCCGCGGCCCTCTGATAAGTTTAACTGCTTTTTCTAAGGATAAATTATTAGTTAAAGTGCCATTAATTTTAATAATTTTGTCTTTTGGTCGTAAACCGGCTTTTTCTGCCGGTGTTCCTTCTAATGGTGCCACTACGGTAATAACTCCTTTTTTAATAGCTACTTCCATTCCCACTCCTTCGTACTTTCCAGATAATTCCTCATTAAACTCATCTGTCTCTTTAGGATCAAAGAAAACTGTATAAGGATCGCCCAAAGAGTCAATCATTCCCTTTACAGCTCCGTAAACCATTTTCTTGTAGTCTATTTTATTTCTATCAAGAAAGTAATTTTCCGCTGTTCTCCATGCTTCCCAAAAAATGGAAAAATCCGCCTCCGCAAAATCTTTTTCATGAGAAATCCCTGTTAAACAAGCAGGCGGCGTTCTATAAGTTTTTTTCTCTGCAATCAGAAAGCCAAACCCTCCAGCAAGAGCTAAAAGGACAAATGCAACTAATCCAAATATAATGTTTTTTAGAAATTTTTTCATAATTTAGTCTTGAATATGTTTTTAGGGCAAAAGTAAATAAAGGCGTAGAATCAAGAAATTCTGATAAATCTTCTTTTACCTGCCTGAACAACCATTCCTTTCCTTGTTTTAATCTCTGCTTTCCAATCTTTAATCGGGTTGCCGTCTATCTTTACCGCTCCTTCTTGAACCAGTCTTTTTGCTTCGCTTTTTGACACCGCTAAGCCGGTTCGGAAAAGAAGGTCTAAAATAGTCAGTTTCGGCTCGTTCACTGCTACTTTCTTTATATTTGAAGGTAATTTCTTTTCTTTAAAAACCCTGTTAAATTCCTCTTCGGCTTTCTGCGCTTCTGATTTATTATAATAGATAGTAACAATTTCTTTCGCTAAACGAGCTTTAATGTCGCGCGGATTGTGCCTTTTCTCCGCTAATTCTTTTTTAATCAGTTTTACCTCCGCCAAAGGCAATCTGGCAGCAAGTTCAAAGTAATCGCCTATCAAATCATCTCTCATTGACATTATCTTTCCAAAGATTTCTTCAGGTGGATCGGTAAGATTAATTGTATTGTTCCAGCTGGTTGACATCTTTCTGCCATCTAAACCGGAAAGCATTTTGGTAGTTAGAATATCTTGTGGCTCCTGGCCGAATATTTTTTGAATTTCTCTGCCAGTCTTTAAATTGAACAGCTGGTCTGAACCACCTATCTCTACATCAGCCTTAATAGCCACCGAATCATAGCCCTGCATAATAGGATAAAGCAATTCGTGCAGGCCAATGGGTTTGTTTTCGTCCCAGCGCTCTTTAAAATTGCGGCGTTGTATCATTTGCTGGGCGGTAAATTTCATCGCTAAAGAAATTAAATCACGCATCTTTATCTTACTAAGCCATTCGGAATTACGCCGCACTTCTGTTTTTTTTAAATCAAGAATTTTGCCCGCCTGTTTTTTGTAATCAGCCATATTCTTTTTAATTTGTTGAGCGGATAAAGCAGGGCGCATCGCCTTTTTGTCGGAAGCATCACCAATAAGAGCAGTGAAATCTCCAATAATCAAGACAATTTGATGGCCCAATTCTTGGAAATCCCGCAGTTTCCAAAGCTGAACAGCGCGACCGATATGAAGAGTTGGGCCTGTTGGGTCTATCCCCAGTTTTATACGCAACTTCTTTCCGGA
>CAYNRT010000018.1:0-9779 GCA_964399945.1 uncultured Candidatus Saccharibacteria bacterium
CAATTTGTTTTTATACTTAAAAGTATAGTCTTCTTGTTTTTTTTGTCAAGCAGTTTTCTTTAAACACTCCTGGAATAAGCTCTTTTTATCAGTAGAAAAAAGCCGCTTTCTTGCGACTAAAAAATCTTTTCCCTGTTTTAATTAATCATTCTCCTTTACTTTTTCCCAATAATCATCAGAGAAGTTAATTTTGTTTTCGCATTCTTTTTTCTTGAAAAGCTTCAAAAGTTTTAATCCTCTCTCTTTCCGCCCTCTAAGTTTTCGCTTCAACGGCAAAACAAATCGCAAGCTTTTTTCTCTAAGAGCCTTCGTTGTCCTACCAATGCTTTTTTTCTGTACTTCTTCTTCAAAGGAAAGTTCGGGCAGCGCTCTAATCCCCTGTAAGGCAATTATAAGTAAACCTGCCAAGCTCAACAACATTATGCTTCCAAAGGCAATGATAATAATTACAGACATATTTATTAAATTAATATGAAATACAATTAAATTTCAAGATATTTATATCTCATATCTAACAAATCTTGCAACCTCTATTTTCTCTCCAATTTTAGCCGCATAATCTTCAATTAAATCTTTCACGGTTTTTGAAGCATCTTTAATCCACGTCTGCAACAGAAGACATACTTCTTCTTTGTATTTTTTAATTCTCCCTTCAACTGCTTTTCTAATAACATCTTCCGGCTTTCCGGATTTTCTTAGCTGTTTCTCATAAATCTCCTTCTCTTCCCTTAGCTTCTCCTCAGGAATGCTCTCCTCGTCTATAAAAAGAGGCTTAGCAGCAGCTATTTGAAGGCACAATTCGTGGGCTAACTCTTTAAAAGCTTCTGATTTGGCAGCAAAATCAGTTTCGCATTTTAAATCCAGCATAACTCCCAGCTTCGCTCCCGGATGGATATAGGCAGAAATTATACCTTCGCAAGCGCTTTTTGTCGCTTTATCTCTAATCATTTTTTTACCTTCTTCCCTTAGTATCTTTTTAGCTTTTTCAATATCTCCAGCCGCTTTTTCCAGGGCTTTGCGGCATTCCATAAGAGATATTCCGGTAGCGTTTCTTAATTCTTTTATTTTTTCAATGTGAGACATATTTTTATTAAATTTATATTTTATATACTATTGTCTTAATTTATTTTTAATATTTTATCTTCTTGTTACTGCTTTTTCTCCTGTCCATCATCAACACTTCCATCATCTGCTTCCTCTTTGTCCGCTTCAAATGCCTGCCGCTCTTTTCTGCCTGCTAACACAGCTTCTTCTACCTTCCCTAGGATATAAGAGACAGAAGTAAGAGCATCATCGTTTGCCGGGATAGGAAAATCAACAGAAGATGGATCGCCGTTTGTATCAACAATAGCTACTGAAGATATTCCTTTTATCCTCGCCTCCATAAGCGCAGTCTTGTCTTTAACAATATCACAGATAAAAACTGCTTCCGGCATTTTCTTCATAAACACTAACCCTTCAAATTTTTTCCTAAGTTTTTCAAATTCTCTTTCTTTTCTCGCTTTTTCTTTCTTTGAAAGCTGCTCAAATTTTCCTTCCTCTTTTGATTCTTTTAATTTTTTAAAATATTCTATTCGCTTAAGAATCACAGAAAAGTTGGTAAAAGTACCGCCCAGCCACCTTTCATTCACATAAGGCAAACCCAGTTTTTCAGCCGTTTGCTTCACCGCCTCTTTAAAAACCGGTTTTGTTCCCACAATCAGCATGGAGCCACCTTCCTTAAAAAGAGTAATGATATAATTAAGAGCCTTTATCAGACCTTCTTTCGTCTGAGTTGAATTAATAATGTAGACAGCGCTCTTTATTCCTAAAATATAATCGCTCATTCTCGGATGGAGCTTAGAGGTAATATGGCCTATGTGCGCTCCGCTTTTTTCTATATCTTCTTCGGTTATTTCAATATCTGCAGAAACTTCCTTGTGTTCAGCCTTGCTTCCCTTGCCAGCAACCCCCTCTTCCTTTGACTTCCCTGTTTTTCTTTTATCTGCTTTTTTTTCTTTTTTCACCATCTTTTTCTTCTTCGCTTCTTTTTCCGCTATGTTTCTTTTTTCATCCTCATTGTTATCTTTTTTTTGAGCATCTGTTTTTTTATCATCTTTTTTAACCATATATTGCACTATATCTTTGAAATTATTCCGAGTTATATAATCTTTTTGGAGACGTCTTGCTTGCTTTCTTCTTTTTTAAGTTTTCTTGTCGCCCTTTTTTCTTTTTTCTTTTCTAAGCTTTCGGTTTTCTTTTCCAGTTTTTTCTTGAATTTTTCAACCTGCCCTGCAGAGTCAATAATCTTTTCTTTACCTGTATAAAAAGGGTGGCATTTAAAACATATTTCTGTCTCAAGGTTTTCTTTCGTTGAGCCAATTTCAAAAACAGCCCCGCAAGCGCAACGGACTTTCGTTTTATTGTATTTTGGGTGTATATCTTTCTTCATAATATTAACGGATTAAAAAACAGCACCATAGCAGCTTTGTTGCTTTTAAAACTTCTAACCACTGCTCTTTTATATTAACAGGGCGGGATTGAAAAATCAAGTTTTCTGTAATAATATAATAGGAAATTATAATAAAATTAAAAATTTAAAGCAAGTATGGAATCAATTATTATAGAAATCAGAGCAGGCGCTGGAGGTGAAGAAGCCGCTCTTTTCGCAGGTGATCTTCTTAGAATGTATCTTCGCTACGCTGAATCCAACAATTGGGAAGCAGCAGTTTTAGATAAAAATTTAAGTGATATGGGCGGCTGCAAAAGTGCTGTTTTAAAAATAAAGGGCGAAGATGTTTTTGAAAAAATGAAATATGAAGGCGGAGTCCACCGTGTCCAAAGGGTGCCAAAAACAGAAAAAGGAAACCGCATCCATACCTCTACCGCTTCGGTGGCTGTGTTAAAAATACCTTCAAAAACAGAGGTCAACATTAATCTAAATGATTTAAAAATGGACTTTTTCAAATCTTCAGGCCATGGCGGTCAAAATGTTAATAAAAGAGAAACGGCTGTAAGGATTACTCATATTCCCACCGGTATAGTTGTTTCTTCGCAAACCCAAAGAAACTTGGAACAAAACAAACAAGCCGCACTTAATATTCTGCGGGCAAGAATATTTAAGAAGCAATCTCAAGAAAAAGAAAAAGAGATAAGCGAAGAGAGAAGAAGCCAAATAGGAACAGCGCAAAGAGCAGAAAAAATCAGAACCTATAACTTTCCCCAAGATCGCGTTACCGACCATCGCATTAAAAAATCCTGGCGCCAAATTGAAGATATCTTAGACGGTAAATTAAATCCAATAATAAAGAAATTATCTGCAGCAGATAAAAGCAAGAAGAATTAATGCTTTTAGAAAAGAGTATTTTATCTCTGTAATCTTCTCAAGAATCTTTAAACAAAAACAGCCTCTATTTAGAGGTTGTTTTTGTTTCTGTGTTTAATTTTTTCTTACTCGGCTGTTTCTTGTTTTTTGCCTTGTTTCTCTTCTAAAAGAGAAATTAAAGCAGAAGTATCTGTGCCAAAAAGCTCTTTAGCAAGCCTCGGCGCCATCAGCCAGAGAATATCCTTATTCTCTTCCTTCTTAAAAAGAGATTCTAATTCTTCTCTACTTAAATCAGGCCTCTTAAAAAGCTCTTGGCCGATAAACCAGCGACCTTCTTCAGTAGTATTTCGGAAAGCTTCTATTAAATCCGATGTTTCTAATTTTTCTATTCTTTTAGTTAATCTCGTAAGTTTTTCAAAATTAAGAGATCCTTTTTTTAACTCTTTGTATTCCTGAGCTAAACTCTCTGCTTTGTTTTCTTCATAATCCATTGGATTTTCTTTCCCGGGTTCGAAATTTTTTTCTTTAAACATAAGTTTTATTTAATTTATATAATTGATGCTTAACCTTTAGGTATATGCTTATTATAACCTAATTTAATAAATTTGTCAAATAAACATTCTCTTTGCTCTCCCCTACTTTAAAAGGATAGCATAATTTAGTAAGTTTTTCAATATCTTCTTTTACCAAACGCCCACGTTGTTAACAATGCACAGAGCATATTGAAAATAGCTCGAACTTGTTTTTGCCATAAAATTAAATATAAAAACTAATCTTTGCCGTCTAAATATTCCGCGATTATATAACCATTTCTATCTACAGAGTGTCTGTGTGGTAACTGATTCGTTTTATTCACTTCGAAAAATTTCTTAGCTTTGTAAGGTGTTCGAAGAATAACGTATTGTTTTCTATCTATTGTTTTATATTTTAGAATGGTATTTCCCGTTAGATGAACTTTGCCAACTGTAGGTATAACAATATAGATTGGTCTTTCATGTCCTGAAAATTGTTCTAGATATCTCATTATTTGTATTCCTTTTTCTACTGATGTTCTGAAATGGCTTGTACCAATCATGGGTATTGCATGAATTAGATAATAAGGAATTAAGTTAATGGAACGAAACATTCGATACATCTTTAACATCGTTTTTTTATCGTCATTTATTCCCTTAAGAAGCGTTGTTTGTGTCCAAACAGTAATTCCCCTCGATGTCAATTTGGTTAAAGCTTTTATCACTTCTGGTGTTAATTCGTCCGGATGATTTATATGAACTGTACAAGCAATACTCTTGTGATTTAACGGATTATTGTATTTTGCCAACATTTTTGCAAATTTATCAGTGATTAAATTAGGGTCCATTATTGATCTTCCTAACGCGAAATAAATCTGATTTATATGATTTATATTAACCAGTTCCTTGATAATATTTTCAATATGTTTCGTTCTTAAAAGTAATGGTGTCCCGCCGGTCAATAAAATATTCCTAATAGATTTATCGTTTTTAACAAAAATTATGGCTTTTCTGATATCGCTTTTATTCATTATTTTTTCTTTTCCGAAAACATAACCCCTTCTATAGCAGAACCTACAATAAGATGGACAATCACTGATTAATTTAAAAACAACTCTATCCTCATATAATCTCTCAAAGCCCATGATATCTGTTTTGAGTAGTCCTTTAAATGGTTCAGAAACTGGGATATCTTTTTTTAATTCTTGAATTGACGGTAAGAATTGTTTAGCAATAAATTTACTCTTTTTGATCTGTTTTAAGAGATAAGGAGAAATTTTAATGGGATAACATTTATTTATGTCTTTAAATTGTTTGCTAGATATTTTTGATAATTTTAAAATTTCTTTTTGCATATTGATTTCAAAATTTTATGATTTATATTTTAATTGATAAATCTTTCCAATTTCTGCTCAAAAATGAATATAAATTAGTAACCGAGTACCGAGCGTTAGCGAGGCGCGACGCTAAAAAACACTTGCAAAATCCTAATTGGCGGTGTCAATATCCCGAAATTCGAATTTACACTTAATACTCTTAGACCTATCATACGACAATTTCGGGAATTGTATAAACAAAATTCTGATTGGTTTGAGGTCCCGAAATTGCAACAAATATTTATTTTAAAATAACCTCGAGTAATTCAGGGAATTCTGTTGTTCCCATGTCTTGCATTGTGTAATGTCCGTGTTTTTTAAGTTCAATAACTATGCCTCCGAGGGCTTTGTGAAAAATTTTCAAACTTTCTTTGCCGTCCTCTTTTTCATCATCGGCAGTAAACATTACTATTTGACTAACTCTATCTTTGATAGTTTCATCAATTGGATAAATGTAAAACTTTTTTCTAAAATCATCATCTTTGTCAGGAATTTTCCATGGGGCAACGAGTATAAGTTTGAAAATTTTTCTCTTTGTTTCTCCAAGCCAGCGAACCAAAAAAGCGCAACCGCAACTATGACCGATTAAAATTGTATTTTCATCAACATCATATTTTTCAAATTCTGCCTTGAATTTCTCATAGTCAGGATGCCAAGGCGAGGGCATAAGAGGAATTTCCGTGTCAATTCCTTTTGTAATAAGCTGTTTCTTTATCCAGGGTATCCAGTGTTTATCATAAGTTCTCCTTTCTGGATCCATGGCTTTTTCCGCATCAGAGGGACATCCATGAATGATTATGCATTTTATTTTCTTAGTATTATTCATATCAAGTTTTGTTTCATAATACTTGCTTGTTAAATATCCTAGTTCGAATATGAACATCTGGCGGAGGAGGTGGGACTCGAACCCACAAGCGGCTTTTACACCGCTACGGGTTAGCAACCCGCTCCCGTAACCATTTGGGTACTCCTCCTATATAAATGCTATATACCAATTATATATAATTTTAAGGTTTTTCAAACCTAATTCACATATATGCCGGGGGCGGGACTTGAACCCGCACGGAGTTATAAGCTCCAAAGGATTTTAAGTCCTTCGCGTCTACCAATTCCGCCACCCCGGCAATTTCTTTAATAAGGCCACGGCGGGAGTTGCACCCGCGCATAGCAGTTTTGCAGACTGCCGCCTTACTCCTTGGCTACGTGGCCATCTTTCTATTTTGACCATCTAATATTATTGTATCCCCTCAAAAAAGTTTATCAACTATATTCTTTTTTTTCTTCATTATTTAAAAAGACTATTTTTGGGTGTATGCTACTTTTTTTAAAACGTTTATTTAAAATCTGTTGAATTTTGTAAATGTGCTCATCTAAAAATTTAAGCGCTTGCTTCGTTTTTTCTCTCGGAAAAGCTGAAATAAAAACTTTTGCTTTCCTTGAATTCTCAACAAGCTTAACATCAATAATAGTCAAAAACAAGCCCGGAGGAAAATCAACTTCTCTTAAAATAATCTGACTTAATTCTTTTTTCAGATTTCTATTCGCTCTTTTCATTTTTTTATTCCTGCCCAAGCACAAGAAAGATAAAATGCACTTATTTGACGGAGCACAGATAAAATTTTAAATGTCTTTTTTCACTAATTCCTCCTTAAAAACTTTCAATATGTCTCCTTCTTGAATATCCACATCTCCAAGAAAAAGCATCCCTATTTCTTTGCCCTTGCCAGCAGATACAATGTTTTTTTTGTTTTCTTGAATACTTTTAATTCGTCCTTCACCGATAACTTCCTCCTGCCGGAAAACCTCGGCAAAAACATTGTTAGCAATTTCTCCTTCTATTACCCGGCCGCCGATAATTTGCTCTTTTCTCTCTTTTTTAAACACTACTAAGGTTTTAATCTTGCCTAGATCAACTCTTCGCTTTTCCGGCCCCAGTAGTTTATTCAATAATTTTTCAACTTCTTCTTTAAGTTTATATATAACATCAAAAACCTTAGGAAAGATTTTCTTCTGCTGGGAAAAATTTTCAGCAGCAGAATCCACTTTTACCCTAAAGCCAAAAATTCTTGCTCCGCTACTTTCCGCTAATTGAATATCAGAAACACCTATCGGTCCAACTTCTGCCTTTATTACTTTAAGCTTAACCTCTTCCTGAGGTATAGCAGCAAGGATGCTTTCTACAGCCTCCAAAGAGCCTTTTACATCGGCCTTAAGGATAATCTTTAATATTTTCTCTTCCTCTCCCTTTGCCCCCATCTCCTCTTTCTGCAGAAACTCCTCTTTTGAAGCAGCGCCGGATTGCAAATATTCCTTGGCCGTTTTTAGGTTATGGAAAACTTTAACTATTTCGCCTGCTTTCGGCAAGCCTGCAAATCCTAAAACTTGAATTGGCTGAGCTGGAAGGGCTTTATCTAAAGATTTGCCCCAACAGTCAGTTATCTTTTTCACTTTGCCGCAAGCCGAAGAAGTGCCCAAAACATCACCTAATTTTACAATCCCCTGTCTTAACAAAATAGAGACAAGAGTTCCTTTTTTATTATCTTTTGCCGACTCAATAATTACTCCTTCAGCTGGAGCTGAAAGACTCGTTTCTAATTTTTCCATCTCTGCAATTAATAAAATTGTTTCTAATAACTCATCAATACCTTCCCCTGTTTTAGCCGATGTTTTTACTGCCGGCACTTTGCCGCCAAGCGCCTCTACAACAACTCCTTCTTTCTTTAACTCCCCTACTACCCACTCTGGCTGGCATTGAGGTTTGTCAATTTTGTTTAAAGCAACAATCAATGAAATAGATGCTTCTTCAACCGCTTTAATAGCTTCCTTGGTTTGCGTTTTAACGCCTTCTGAAGCATCAACTACTAAAACAGCAATATCAGCAACCTTTGCTCCTCTTAACCGCATAGCTGAAAAAGCTTCGTGCCCCGGTGTGTCAATAAAGGTAATTTTCTTTCCTTGATGCTCTATTTCATAAGCACCAATATGCTGAGTAATACCGCCTGCTTCTCTGGCTGTAATTGTTATTTCTTTCCGTATCGCTTCCAATAAGCTAGACTTTCCGTGGTCTATGTGCCCCAAAACAACCACTACTGGTGGTTTAATTATTAAATTGTCTTTTTCATTTTTTTTCATAAATAAAAAATCCTGCTTAATTTTTATTTAGTATAGCAGTATTTTCAAGTTTTTCCAGTAAAAGCCCTAAATCTTTAGAATAAGAAGAAAGGCCAAACGTTTGAAGTTTGGCCTTTTTAATAAGATGAAATAGAAGAATATAAGAGGAATTAAGAGGGTGTTACTATTTTAACAATTTTATTTATTTTGTCAATAATTTAGAATTGTCTTTTGTCGCTTTGTAATTACTAACTACTGAAAATTCGAGCAAAGCGAGAATATTCTGCGGTGTATATTGAATATAGCTCGAATTTGTTTTTGTCCAAGCCCTGACTGCGGCGGCGCTCGGAAAGAAAAATCGGGCTGGCGGCTTCGCCGCAATCTTTAACAATTTCAAGTTTTTCTATGAGTTAATAATAACTCATTACAAGAAATTTTGCGTTGCAAAATTTCTTGTGGCGGCAAATTCTTTAGTTCTTTAAAAAAAGGAGAGGAAGGAGGAAATCTTTCGATTTCAGAATGAAACCTTAAAGGTGGTTTCAAACTTGGAAAGATTTCTCCTTCCTCTCATCTACCAACGTTAAAAGGGTGGGTAGAGCAAACTATGAAAAAGTTTAACCCTCCTCTTAATCTCTTCAGCTTCCTTTAGTAATCGATCGAACTCTTTCTCGAATGCTTCGATCTCGTGTCGAGGCACTTGAGGGTTTTCTAAACCTGCCAATTCCTTCAAGGTTTCCTTAAATTCGGGAACTAACCGTTTCCCCCTATGGTTAAACCAGTAAAGAAGAACTGCCATCCCGATTAAATTCACCCTTTCTTCAGTCATCTTTGGCATCTAATTCACCTCCTTTCCTTTAAGCTGTTTTTGTGAAGGTATTAAGGCACTATTATTCCATTAACTCTTTTAGGAACCGGGAAGGAGTATCCAGAAAGGACTTCCTTTCTTCTTCATCCTTCCACCTACATTATACACCCATTATTAGATTTTGTCAAGAGCGAAGAGGAAATTTCATTTTAAATTCTGATTACAAAAATAATGAAAAAAATTTCTTTTATTCCTTCCAAAATATGGTTCGAGCCGATATTTTTCCGCGTTCTTTGGCAGTTTGGAAAGATTGCGGCGAAGCCGCCAGCCCGATTTTTCTTTCCGAGCGCCGCCGCAGTCAGGGCTTGGACAAAAACAAATTCGAGCTATATTCAATATACACCGCCAGTCAGGATTTTTCAAGTGTTTTGACGCCTCGCGCCTCGCTAACGCTCGGCGCTCGGCTACTAATTTATATTCATTTTTGGGCAAAAATTGGAAAGATTTATCAATTAAGAACAAAAGAAAATTTTTTCATTATTAAACCATCGCAAAAACTATGAGATATATTATCTACGTAAGAAAATCATCAGAATCAGAAGAACGCCAAGTCCTTTCTATTGAAGCTCAGCTTGCTGAGCTAAAAGAATTTGCCGCCAAAGAAAAACTTG
>CAYNRT010000019.1:0-9569 GCA_964399945.1 uncultured Candidatus Saccharibacteria bacterium
GTAGAGCAACTGTTTTGTAAACAGTAGGTCGTCGGTTCGAATCCGACAGTCGGCTAAGAATTTTTGTAAGCTCGCCCATAGAAAGGGCGGGTTTTGAAAAACAGAAGATGCGCGAAAGAAATAGCCTTAAGACGTATAGTTAAGTAAGGTGTGTTGATATACAGTTTGTTTTTTTGTAAAATAAAGCATAAACCAAAAATTTTATGGCAAGTATTTCAGAAATACGCAAAAATAGACTAGCAAAACTAAAAAAAATTATTGCTTGGGGTTTTAATCCCTATCCACGCACAGTTAAACGAACTCATACAATATCCCAAGCCTTAAAGAATTTTGCCAAACTAAAAAGAGAGAAAAAACAAATAATTATAACCGGCAGGGTTACCGCTTGGCGGGGACATGGCGGAGCTCTTTTTTTAGATATTAAAGACGGTACTGGTAAGATTCAATGTTTGCTCAAGAAAGACAAGATAGGAGAAAAGAGTTTTGCTTTTTTTAACGACTGTGCTGATGTCGGAGATTTTATGGAATTTAGAGGCTTGCTGATAAAAACAAAAAAAGGTGAAAAAACTTTGGAAGCAAGTACTTTTAAAATTATTGCTAAATCTTTACGGCCCCTCCCTGAAAAATGGCACGGATTGAAGGATGTTGAGGAGCGATATAGGAAAAGATATTTAGACCTGCTTTTTAATGATGAGGTTAAGGAAAAGTTTAAAAAACGGGCTGAAATTATAAAAGCAATCAGGGAGTTTTTAGAAAAAGAAGGTTTTTTGGAAGTGGAAACACCAATGCTTCAGCCGATTTACGGCGGTGCCCGGGCAAGACCTTTTAAAACCCGTCTTAACGCTCTGAATATGGATTTTTATTTAAGGATTTCTCCCGAGCTTTATCTCAAACGTTTACTAGTGGGGGGAATGGAAAAAGTTTATGATCTTGGCAAATGTTTTCGCAACGAAGGTATGGATAAACATCATAACCCGGATTTTACGATGCTGGAATTTTATTGGGCCTATGCCGATGATAAAGAAATGATGAAGATGACAGAAAGACTTTTTGTTCATATTTTAAAAAAGGTTTTTGGGAAAACAGAGCTTGAAATTATTGATGAAGCAACATTGAAAAAAAGAAAAATAAGCTTCAAAATTCCTTGGAAAAGAGTTGAGTTTTACCAGCTTTTACGCCGATATACCAAAGTGGATTATGATGAAGTTTCTCAAGGAAAGTTTCTTCAAATTGCCAAGGAGTTGGGAGTGCAGGTAGAGAAAGATAAGCCAAAGGCGGAAATAGCCGACGAAATATACAAAAAATACTGTCGGCCGAAAATATGGGAGCCAACCTTCATTATTCACCATCCTGTGGGTTTTCAGCCATTGGCAAAAGCTTTTGAAAAAAATCCTAAAAAATTAGCTAATTTCCAGCTTGTTGCTGCTGGAATTGAGTTAGTTAATGCTTTTGCCGAACTTAATGATCCCCTTGAGCAGGCGGAAAGGTTTAAAGAGCAGGAAAAGCTTTTTAAAAAAGGGCTAAAAGAAGCCCAGCGCATAGACAATGACTACATTGAGGCCTTAGAATATGGTATGCCGCCGGCAGCCGGATTCGGAATGGGCATTGATAGGCTTACAGCTCTTTTAACCGGTTCACGAACCTTGAGGGAAATAATACTTTTTCCAGCGATGAAGCCTAAAAAAACAGGAAAATAAAAGAATTATCAATCAATTAGGATGTTTAAATCTAAAACAAAAAATAAGAAGAAAAGACTGAGGCAACTAGGTATTTTTCTATTTGTCTTTTTTATTTTAGTTGTTTTTGTTGTCTCTTTACTTTATTTTCCGTGCCGAAAAGATTTTAGAGATCCGGTTGCAGTTGTTGTAGAGAAAGGTGAAAAGCTTATAACTATATCTGAAAAGTTTAAAAATGAAAAAGCAATTTGTTGGAAATGGCCATTCTTTTTTTCCGCAGTAGTTATGCGCTTAAAAGGAAAAGTTCCGCAGGCTGGAACCTATCTATTTCCGCCGGGAACAACCATTGTGGATGCAGTAAGAATGCTTTTTAAAGGAGAAACGCTAAAATATAAAATAACGGTTTTAGAAGGATGGAGTCTTAAAGAAATAGGAGAGGAACTGGAAAGACAGGGAATAGTTTCCAAGGAGGAGTTTTACAAAGCAAGCGGCGCGCCTGTTTGCGGCGGTGGCTGGGAATGCCCGCCCCTAAAAGGGATAGCTGAAAAATTTGATTTCTTACAGGAAAAACCCGAAAATCTCAATTTAGAAGGCTATCTTTTTCCTGACACTTATGAGATAGCGGCAAATGAGACAGCTGAAACAATTGTTAAAAAAATGCTTGTTAATTTTGAAAAGCAAGTCGTTAAATCTGAAATCAGTAAAGAGGCGCAGAGGAAAGGAAAGAGTCTTTTCCAAGTTTTAAAAATGGCTTCTTTGTTGGAAAAAGAGGCCAGTAATTATGAGGAGAGAAGACTAATCGCCGGGATTTTATGGAAGAGATTGGAAAACGACTGGCCTCTTCAGGTTGATGCTTCATTGTCTTATGCTGTTGGGCGGGGTAGCCGGAGGCTTACTAAGAAAGATCTTAATTCTGATTCCCCGTATAACACTTATAAATGGCGGGGATTGCCGCTTACTCCTATTTGCAACCCAAGCCTTAAAAGCATTAAAGCAGCAGTATATTATAAAGAAAGTCCTTATTGGTTTTATTTGGCCGAACCGGGTGGAAAGACTGTTTTCAGCAGAACGCTCAGAGAACATAATTATAATAAAAGAAAGTTTTTAGACTAAACGGCTTTGCCGTAAACCTTTATGCTGGATATAAATTTTATTCGCCAAAATTTAGAAAAAATTAAACAAAACTGCCGCGCAAGAGGAGTAAATCTTGATATTAACCAGCTTTTTTATTTAGACAACGAGAGGAAAAAACTTATTGGTGAAGTAGAAAACCTACGGGCGAAACGGAATAAACTTTCTCATATTGGTCCTACTGAAGAAAAAACTGTTGAAAGAAGCCGCGCTTTGAAGAAAGAAATTAAAGAGAAAGAGAGTGCACTGAAAAAAACAGAGGAAGAACTTACTGGTCTGTTGAGAAAAATACCCAATCTTCCTTTTGACGATGTGCCCTTGGGTGGCGAAGAAGCTAATGTTGTTGTTAAAACAAAAGGGAAAATACCAAAATTTAATTTTAAACCCCTTAGCCATCTTGAAATAGGGAAAAAACTTGATTTAATTGACACAGAGAGGGCAGCTAAAGTTTCAGGAAGCCGTTTCGGTTATTTAAAAAAAGAAGCTGCGCTTTTAGAATTTGCTTTAATTTGTTTTGTTTTTGAGTTTTTAACAAAAAAAGGTTTTTTGCCGGTTATTCCGCCCGTATTAGTTAAGCCGGAAATAATGGAGGCAATGGGTTACATAGATACTAAAGAAGATTTGGCCGAAAGATATTTTTTAGAAAAGGATAAACTCTTCTTGGTGGGAACAGCGGAACAGTCAGTTGTGCCAATGCATAGAAATGAAATATTTGAAGACGGAAGCCTTCCCAAAAGATATATTGCTTTCTCTTCTTGTTTTCGGGAGGAGGCTGGATCTTATGGAAAAGATACGACAGGCATTTTGCGCGTCCATCAATTTGATAAGATTGAAATGATTAGTTATGCCAAACCATCGCAATCTAAAGAAGAACAGCAGTTCTTAATCGCTCAAGAAGAAGGGATATTTCGAGCGCTTGGCATTCCTTATCGGTTGGTGCATTTAAGCTCCGGAGATATGTGCCGTGTTTCAGCTTCCACTTTTGATATAGAAGCCTGGATTCCTTCTCAAAATAGATATCGTGAAGTTACTTCCTGTTCCAATTGCACTGATTTTCAAGCTCGCCGCTTAAACATCAGATACCGTAATCGAAAAACAGGCAAAACAGAATTTGTTCACATATTGAATGCGACTGGATTGGCTTTAGGAAGAGCGATTATTGCTATTATTGAGAATTTCCAAGAAAAGGATTGCCGGATTAAAATACCAAAAGTTCTGCGTAGGTATTTGCCGGGCAAGCCGAAAACAATTCCTTTTTTATGAAATTTTTTATCAACGGCAGGTTTGTGCAGGAAAAAGATGCCCGAATAAGTGTGAATGATTTGGGTATTATTCGCGGATACGGAGTTTTTGATTTTCTGCGGACATATAACAAAACACCTTTTCTTTTAAAGGAACATTTGAATCGCTTTTTTTATTCCGCTAAAAAGGCAAATATTAAAGTTCCTTTCAACAGAAAAGAGATAAGAGAGATTATAGCAAAGCTTATTAAAAAAAATTCGAAATTGGCAGAAGAATTTACTTTCAGAATTGTACTGACAGGCGGCAAACCGCAAGGAAGCCGGCTTTCAGTTAATCCTAACTTTTTTATTCTTTGCCAGAAGCCGCACATTTATGATAAGGAGCTTTACCTAAAAGGCGCCGCTTTGCGTGTGCTTAATTACTGTCGTCAGTTTCCCGAGATAAAGTCTTTGAATTATTTTTTCGCTGTCTCTCAATGGGAAAAAATTGAAAAAGCTCGAGCAGTTGAAGCTCTTTATGTTTATAAGAATAAGATTTATGAATGCTCCAGTTCTAATTTTTTTATTGTAAAGAAGAACAGAATTTACACGCCTAAAGAGGAAATACTGGGAGGAGTAACTAGAAATTTGGTTGTTCGGCTAATAAAAAGTAAATTAAGGAAGTTTTCTGTGATTGAAAAAAGTTTGTTTTTTAAAGAAGCGCTTACTGCTGACGAAGCTTTTATTACTTCTACAGAAAAGGAAATAATGCCGATTGTTTCGATAGACGGAATTAAAATAGGCAGGGGAGTTCCAGGAGGGGTTGTTAAGGAAATTATAAAAGAATTTAATAAATATACTGCTTCTTATGGAAGAGAAAAGAAAAAAAACGGCGGATAGCGCAGAAAATTTAATAGGGAAAGTAGAAGAGATAAAAAACCGGAAGGTTTGGAATAATTTTATTATTGGAGGAGAAGGCGGAAATTTTCTGCAATTGTGGTCTTGGGGGGATTTTCAGAAATCCTTAGGAAAAAGTATTTTTCGTTTTGGCTTTCGCCAGAAGGGAAAGCTTAAAGCGCTAGCATTAATAATTACAGAAAAATTCCCCTTTTTGGGAGCCGAATTTTACTATTTGCCTTACGGTCCAGTTTTTGCTTTTGGACTGAGTTCCCAGAGTAGAAAAAAGATTTTAGAGGCTTTTATTAAAGAAACAATGCGACGGAGAAAAGGAAAGAATATTGTTTTTTTAAGAATTGAACCTTTGGTTAAAATTGCGATGCCGAGGGGAGGACAAAAGGCCTTAAGGAGAATTCAGCCTCATCAAACACTTGTTTTATCTCTTAGAAAAAGTCCTGACGAGTTGTTCGCGCATTTTTCCCAGAAAACAAGGTATAATATAAGAATTGCTGAAAGAAAAGGAGTGAAAGTTACTTTTTCCAAAAGATACAATCCGCGCTTCTATTATCTGCTTAAACAGACAGCAGCAAGAAAAGGATTTTCTTGTTTTCCGGAAGATTATTACAAAAAACTTCTTTCAGTAGAAGGTGTTGAAATGTGTACAGCTTCGATTGGAGGTAGATTTGCCGCAGCTACTATTGCTGTTTTTCAAAAACCTTGGTCTGCTTCTTTGCACAGTAGTGTAGATAGAAAGTATAGCCGCTTTAAAGCTTCAGCGCTTCTGCGATGGGAAATTATTAAAAGAGCGATGAATAAAGGTTGCCTTCACTATGATTTTTGGGGTTTTGATGAAAAAAAATGGCCGGGGTTCAGCTATTTTAAGAAAGGTTTTGGCGGTAAACTAATTAGATGGCCTGAAGGGATAGACGTTCCTTACAGCAAAACCTTTTTTGTATTCTACCGCGCTTATGTCTTTTGCAGAAATAATCTGCGTTTTTGTAAAAACAGACTATGTTTTTTAAAGAAAAAATCCAATTGCTTTTAAAAGGTGCTCTTAAAAGCCTTTTAAGGCCTTTAGGCCGGCTTGTTCTTATGCGTCAGCGGCCAAATGTTATCGGTATTACTGGCAGTGTTGGCAAAACTTCGGCAAAAGAAGCAATTTTTGCTGTTTTTTCAGAAAAATTTAGAGCGCGAAAAAGTATTAAGAGTTATAACAATGAATTGGGAGTACCCCTTACTATAATAGGAGAAAATTCGCCAGAAAACTCTTTAATTGGTTGGATAAAAGTTTTTTCAAAAGGCATCAAACTCATTTTTAAAAAAGAGAAGAATTATCCGGAATTGCTGATTTTGGAAATGGGTGCCGACAAAAAAGGCGATTTAAAATATCTTGCCAGTATAATACCTCCTTATCTTTTTAAAGCGGCTGTACTTACAGCAGTTGCTCCTGTCCACCTGAAGGCTTTTGGTTCATTAGAAAATATTTTCAAAGAAAAAACCAGTATTTTCCGCTTTTTGCCAAAGGATGGATGGGGGATTGTAAACGCCGATCTTTGCGATGTGACCAGAATAGCCGCCCAAAAGTTTAAATGCAGGCTTTTTTCTTACGGTATTAAAAGTTTTGCCCGTCTTCGGCTTGAAAAATTTAAAAAAACCAAGGAGGGCTTGCTTGTTTCTTTGTGCATAGACAAGGAGAGAGTGAGCTTGCTTATTCCTGGCGCGTTAACTCTTTTTCAGGCTTATCCCTGTCTTGCTGCTGTTGTCACTGGTGTGGTTTTTGGCATAAAGACAAAGGAAGCGGCTTTTGCTTTGGAGAAAAATTATATTTCTCCGCCGGGCCGCCTAAGGCTTTTAAAAGGAATGAGGCAAACTTTAATAATAGATGACACTTATAATTCTTCTCCTCTAGCAGCAGAAAAAGCCCTTCAAGCTTTGGCTGAATTTTCGGGAGCAGGGAAAAAAATAGCAGTTCTTGGTGATATGCTGGAGTTAGGAGAAGAAAGCGCGAAGTATCATAGACGGATTGGACAGTTGTTTGTCGAGCTTAATCTTGACAAGCTTGTTTGTTTTGGGAAAGAATCCTGTCTTTCTTGCCGAGAAGCAGAGAAAAAAGGAGGGAAGAATAACTGCTTGTCTTTCTCTAATCAAGAAGAATTGATAAAGTATTTAAAAAAAATCCTTGCCCCCAAAGATATTGTTTTAATAAAAGGTTCGCAAGGGATGAGGATGGAAAAAGTTGTCAAAGCTCTTATGGCTGAGCCGGAAAAGGCAAAGCATCTTTTAGTCAGACAAGAGAAAGGTTGGCTTAAGAAATAATTTATTACTTGTTTTATTCTTATTCCTCTTTGTGCTTTTATCAAAGAATTTTTTGAAAAATGAAAGTTTATAGGCCCAAAAAGAAACATCCTTCAAAAAAACATTCCTCCTCCCTTTTTGAGAGTAAGATCTTTCGCCTATTTTTTCTCGGAATGTTTTTATGCTTTTCCTTGTTTATTTTCTTATTTTACTTTCCCTTTTTTCGGATTACTTCTTTTGATGTGCAGGGCATGATAAAGACTCCAGAATGTTTGCAAGGTGTTAATAGTATTTTGTCTTCAATGATAGGGGAGAGATTTTTTCTTTTAAAATTCAAGCAAGCCGAGAAGCGTATTCTTTTTTCCTGTCCGGCTGCGCGTAAAGCTAGAATAAAAAGACGCGGCATACAGAAGCTCACGCTTTTCTTGAAGCCGCGGTTAGCGGCAGCAGTTCTTTGTTTTAAGAAAAAAGGCGAATGCTTTTTCGCCGATAATTTAGGTATAATTTTTCAAGAGACTAATGAAGCCAGTTCTAGCGCAGCGAATATTCCTCTGATTTTTATTGACAACGATCCTCCTTCAAAAGGAAAAGAAGGTTGTCCGGCGGAAATTATAAGGAAGACAGCGGCTATAGCTAAAGCTTTAAAAAGAGCGGGGGAGGGAGTGAAATTTTTCTCCTTTTCAGGAAGAAAAAGGATTGATGCAAACACTGAAGGCGGTTGGAAAATCTATTTCAGTTCAGAAGGCGAAATAAATGAAGCGCTTTTCAAACTTGCTTTTATATTAAATAAATTTATCCCGCCGGGCAAAAGGGCTTTTTTAGATTATATAGATTTAAGGTTCTCCAAAGCTTACTATAAATGGAGAAGCAAAAATTAAATCCACTTTTTGAGTTTGAAGATAGTCAACATTAGAAATACGCCTCCGAGCATAATGCCGATAATTATCCAAAAATCATAAGCTGTTCCTACCAGGGGCAGATAATGAGTGTTCATGCCAAACACTCCTGCTAGAAGGGTAAGCGGGAAAACAATTACCGAAAAAATTGTTAAAAGTTTAATAATTTCATTTGTTCTGGTTGTTAGCAGAGATTGATTGGTAGAATCCAAATCTGAAAGGCTTTGCGAAAGGCTGTCCAGCATATCTTTTACTTGTTCGTAGAAACTAACAAGGCTTTGAAAGTAAGGCGTCGCTTTTTTCTTAAAAAACAATTTTCCTTCGTCCACCAGACGTTTCAAGATGCATTCCTGGGGCTTAATTATTTGCTGGAAACCGATGATATCTCTGTTAATAAGAGAAATTTGGCTTACCGCTTCTTTGTTCTTGCTTTTATATATCATCTTTTCGGCATTCTTGATGTTTTCTTTTATATGCACGAGTTTGGGAAAACAGGCAGAAAGCGTTTCTTTAACTATTTCATAAAGCAACTTTCCAGTTCCTTCTTTAAAATATTCTTTTTTAACTTCTTCGTAAAGATTGCACTTGTCAAAGATTTTTTTCAGCGGGACAATATCTTTATAATGGAGAGTTATGATGTAGTTTTTGGAAACAATTATGTCAAGCTCAAAGGGTATGGTTTGAAATGTTTTTCTGTTGAAAAAAGGATAGAATAAAACAAGAAAGAAATAATTGCCGAAATTTTCAAGCTTGGGATAATCAAGAGGAGGCAGAAGATTATTGACCACCAAGGGATGAAGATTGAAATTCTTTTTCAGCCAAAGTATATCCTTTTCTTTTGGGTTTTTTATCTCAACCCAAGTTATTTTCTGCGATTTAATAATCTGCATATTTCTATTTTAAATTATTATTTTACACATTTTTTAATACTCGATATCAACAACTTTAATAGTTGTTATACTTAAATTTTAAAACATTTTGTCCCGAACAGCAAGTTGAAATTTTTAGGATATAGTTTTAGTCAACTCAATTACTTCACTTAACAGTCATATTATGAGGGCTTGACAAAGGATTTTACTCTGTTAAACTGATACTTGGAGAAAAATTATTATGATTAGCAGAGAGAAAAAGAAGATATTGAGAGGCGGCCCGTAGTAAATTGGGTGAAAGTTTGTTTGCGTAACTTAAGGGCCGCTTTGCAGAAAGCGGTTTTTGATTCCTAGAAAGAGAAATGGAAGCTCTTTAAAAAACGCTCTTCCGTCGCCAACGGCGTTTGGGAGGGCGCATATATGCCGCAAATTGACTGCTATTGATTACCGGTTAATATTTTTCGGTTTCTTATGCCAGCTAATTATGCCTGTTTATTTTATAGGCAGATGGAGGATGCCTTGGGAGCAGGAGGCGATGAAGGACGTGGCGTGGCTGCGATAAGCCTCGGGGAGGTGCTTAGCAAC
>CAYNRT010000020.1:0-9481 GCA_964399945.1 uncultured Candidatus Saccharibacteria bacterium
GGTCCTTGGAGTGATATGTGGATGTTTATTGAAAAAGGAATTCCTGCAGTTAATTTTGGTTGTGATGGAAAAGGATTTCATGATAAAAATGAATACGTAGAAATTAAAAGTGTAATAGATGTGACAAAAATTTATTCGTTAACAGCTCTAGATTTCTTGAAATAAAATTTTTCAGTATCCTCGAGAATTTTGTAGCGTTCAACTTTACCCCCGCTGTTTCTTAATCGCAGTATTGAGCGGGATTGAATTTTTACTTTTTTTTTAAACATTGTTATGTTTAAATTCCAATTTTTATATTTTTGATTGAATTTTATTTTCTTAGTTATGTATATCTATAAGCAGAGGAGAACATAAACAAAGAAAAAGTTGGCAAAATTTTTTGATCATTAAGCCATATGACAAATAATTTTCCAAAAAAGGATTACGCGATTGGTGTTATTTGTTATAAAAATAAATATCTTATTCTTAGATTCCGAGAGAATTATAAATATTGTCCTACAGACTGGGATTTTTTAACGAAACATCTTGTTTCGAAAGAAGAATACAATAACAAAGATAAAACTATTCTTAAGACTTTAAAATTCCACACAGGATTAAATGGAAAAATCAAAAAACAATATTCTGAATATTGTTGGCCTGACCCAGAATATAAAATTTTGTGGCATTATTATCCTTTTCTTATAGAGGTAGATAATTTTTATATTTCTTTAAACCCCGATAGTAAATACGATCAATATAAATGGGTTTCTAAAGATGAAATTTTAAACTATGAGAGACTTGGTTATTTTAGAAACGCTTTAAAAAATACATTATATAAAGGAATGTAATTCAAAAATAAAATTACGAGCCCTGGGCTCGTAATTTTTGCATAATTGACCTAACTTAGGTTATTATAATGGTAGCGAAACGTTAATGTTAACTTAAAATTGCTTATGGAAAAATTTGAATCAAAAGAGAATTTTACAATAGATGATTTGCAAAGGCAGCTTGAATCTGCTGGCATTGATACTTCTAAGTGGGGTATTGGAGAGGCAAAGACGCTGGCGCATCTCCAAGAAGAAATAGAAAGCGGCGAAAGCGTTCTCATTTCCGGAGAAACAGGTGAATTGTTGAGGCAAGTTGCAGTTGCGGTTGCCGATGTTTATTATAAATCTCCTGACGGCAAAAGATATCGTTTAAAAGAAGATAGGCAGATTTTTAAAGATGGCCGCGAGAGGCGGAGAGGTTTAGTTCAAGCTGTTTCTGAAAAGATAAGGCCTAATGAAAGCCCCAAAAATGCTATGATTCGCGGCATTAGAGAGGAGTTGGGGCTGGGCGGCGAAATTAAGCTAATAGAAGCTGGGACTGAAGAAGAAACTTTAATTTCGCCGAGTTATCCTGGGTTGCCGTCGAAATATGTTCGCCATAAATTTAAAATTATGCTTAATGATGAACAGTTTAACCCAGAAGGCTACATTGAGGAGCAGCCAGATAAAAGCACATATTTTGTGTGGGAAGAGGCAGAAGAAGAAAAGAAATAAATACATTAGGAAAGAGAATTTGTATATTACATAACAGTTTATATCTAAGCTATGCTCCGCCTTTTATTTTAAAATGTATGAATAAAAAGAATCTAATAATTAGTATTTTGGTATTAATAATCTTGATTGGAGCAGTTGGCTTTTATCTCTACATATGATCCCGACAACCAATTTCAAGTTTCAAAGTTGATTATTATGCTACATACAGCTCAAGCGGAGGAGACAGAATATTAGATGTAATATATTCTGTAAAAGATGGAGTTATTGTTTCTTGCGAGGGAACTTATAGTTTCCCTCCATCTTCAGAGCAAAGAGATGCAGGAATTTTTGAAAATAATATCGAACAATGCAATGTCCAAAAATTAAAAAATAAAGAATATAATATTCCACTTGAACTGATAACTTCAATTTCTAAAAATCAGAAGATGAGCAAAGAAGTTCAAGATGGACCTTCAGCTTATAAATATCAAATAATTCCAGAATAATTTTAATACTTACTATAAACTTCAATCTAATGATCATTATTTATGGCGGATGAATTAATTGATATTTGTGATGAAAACAACAATCTTCTTGGGATTCAGAAAATGAAAAGCGAGGCACATAAAAAAGGATTGTGGCACAGAGCTTCCCATATTTGGATTTATAATTCTAAAAGACAAATCCTTCTTCAATTGAGAGCAGAGGAGAAGCACCTTTATCCGAACATGTGGGATATTTCTGTTGCGGGACATATCGGTGCTGGTGAAAATCCAGTTGTTGCCGGACTGAGAGAGATGGAAGAAGAAATTGGCTTGAAGCTTAAAAAAGAAGATTTGGATTTTTGGATGATTAAGAAGCACAAAGATGTTTTTAGAGATATAAAAAATAATGAATTTTATTATGTTTACTTTTCTAAGTTTGATGGAGATATTAAGCAATTGAAATTACAAAAAGAGGAGGTTAAAAAAATCCAATTTCTTTCGATTGATAAAATTAAGAAGGAATTAAAAACAAATCCGGGAAGGTATACACCTAGAAAAGACTATTGGTTTGAAGTTTTAGATGAACTTAAAAAAAGAGTTATTTCTTGAAATTGGCTGTTAAAACGTTTGACCAATCCAAAAGCAGAACAAAAAAATTACGAGCCAAGCGCAAGTCTTCTTTTCCCCTTGCAGAAAAAACGCATAACAGCGATTAAAAAGAAAATTCCTGTCGAATTTTCCCAAATCCGACTTTGTCGAATTCTTATAAACTGATATTATACGCTAGATTTTGAAAGGAGTTTTTGATAAGCGAGTTCAAAGGAAAAAACTTTTACTCGCGAGCCATAAGCAAAATTGCGAAGTAATTTTGTGTCAATCAGAGCATGAGTTTTGCTCAAAAGAGATTCGGATTTCGTCCAATAAACATTACCAGAGCTTAGATAAATGTTTCTTGCTGTTTCAGAAGCATATTGTTAATATTCATCTTTTTATTTTATTAACTTTTTTAAGATTGTGGCACAACAGGCCAAAGCATAGTATAATATAAAAGAAAAGTAAAACATGAAAAAACAAAGAAATATGCAATCCCATTTTGAAAAACATCCAAGAACTAAAACTGAAAACGAAAACAAAAAAGAAACTAAGGAAATTCTAGACAAAAAAACAGAGAAAGAAAGAAAAACAAAGAAAGAGAATAAAGAAAGTGCATGTCAAGGAACAGAGAGAAGTCAAAAAAAGGACTTTTTTGAAGAATTATTAGACAGCGATTGGAAAAAAGAGGCTTTAGAGGCAGAATTTGAAGATTGGCGCGAACAAAAAATAAAAGAATTAGAGCGTAAAATAAAATCACTGAGGTGCAGAATGCAAGTTTTAGAAAAAAGCCCCACTTCTGCTTCCAAAGAAATTCTTCAGCGCCATCAAAAAAAACTGAACGCAATGTTGAAGGAGCTGGAAAGCTTAAATCCCAAGCAAACTGATTTGTTTTCTGAAGAAGATGTAGATTGAATACATATTTGTTTAAGAGATTTCATAAACATAAAGGTTAAAATCAACTATGATGGGAGCGGAAAGAATAAATTTATCCGTATTTAGGGCAATAAATAATTTAGCCGGCAAAAATGAATTATTGGATGCTTTAATGGTGTTTTGCGCTAAATATTTAGTGTTTCTTTTTTTATTTTGCCTTATTTTCTTTTGGTTTGTAAAAAAAGGCGCTTATAAAAAAGCTGTTTTGTTTTCCTTAATGTCAGCTGTAATAGGAAGCGGCATAAATATTTTAATACGCCTTTTTTATTTTCATCCGCGGCCATTTATGCTTAACACAGGAACAATTCTTATTAAACACAACCTAGGATCCTCATTTCCTTCGGCCCATACGACACTAATGCTTTGCATTGCCTTTGTCTTTTTATATTATAAAGAAACAAGGACAGCGGGACTGATTTTGTCTTTATTCGGTTTAATAGGAGGAATGGCAAGAGTTTTTTGCGGTGTCCATTTTCCTTTTGATGTGTTTGGCTCAATAATACTTACTACAGCTGTTTCTTTATTTGTTTACAAGATAGGAGAAAAAATTAAACGAATTTTTTCCTTTCTTGGCTCTTTTCTAGATTTTTGCTAAGATTAAAAAAACATGTAAAAGGTCGGATGTTTATAAATATTAAGCAACGTTAAATAAATATAAGACAACAATATATGGTGGAAGAAAAAGAAGGAAAACTCATTGGCCGCATTACTCATTATTTTGACCACATTGGCGTAGCAGTTATAGCTTTAACCGACAAGTTGAAAACAGGAGATAAGATTAGGATTATTGGCGGCGAGGATACTGATTTTGAACAAGAGGTTGAGTCAATGGAAGTTGAGCATCAGAAAATAAAGGAAGCTAAAAAGGGAGATGAGGTCGGCTTGAAGGTAAAGGCAAAAGTAAGAGAAGGCTATAAAGTTTACAAGGTCTAAAATTTTTTAAGAACGAAAATAAAATATATCCGGCTTTGTTAAAAACATTTATTGCTTTGTTTTTGTATTTTTTTAGCTTTTTATTTTTGAGATGGCGGCGCCTTCTTAAGTTAATATTGTAATTTTATGAAATTGAAAGAACGAGAAAAAAATTTTATTTTAGCAGGAGGAACGCTTATCGGAACGATTATAGGCGCCGGCATTTTTGGCTTGCCTTATGTTTTCAGCAGAAGCGGCGTTTTGGTGGCGCTTTTTTATTTCTTACTGCTCGGCGGTTTAGTGCTTTTATTAAATTTGTTTTTTGGTGAAATTGTTCTTCGGACAGAAAAAAAGCATCGCTTAGTTGGCTATGCTGAGAAATATTTAGGCAAAAAAGCTAAAATCATTGAAACGATTTCTATTATTTTTGGCGCCAGTGCTTCTCTTTTAGTTTATATTATTTTAATGGGCAATTTTTTGAAGATTATTTTTCCGGGAGGGCTCTCTTCTTTTCATTTTGCTTTGATAAGTTGGTTTGTTCTTTGTCTTTTTGTATATTTGGGCATAGAGTCTATTATTTCTTTTGAAACAATAATGAATATAGGGTTGTTTGCTGTTTTTATTCTGGTGATCGTTCTCAGTCTTTTTAAAATTAAGACAGGAAATATTATTTTAGCTGATAAAAATTATTTCTTTCTGCCCTTCGGTATTTTCCTCTTTAGTTTAGTCGGCTGGAATGCAGTGCCAGAAGTTGAGCAGATATTAAAGAAAAAAAGAGATTTAAAAAAAGTAATAACGAGCGCTATTGGAATAGTGATTTTGTTTTATTTCTTTTTCGGTTTGATTTTAAGCGGAGTTGCAGGAAAGGAGACCACGAAACAAGTTTTTCAAGGACTGCCTCTTTTTTTAGGCAAAAAAATTATTCTTTTTGGAGGGTTGTTTGGCTTCCTTGCGGTAGCAACTTCTTTTTTGGTTTTGGCCAATTATCTTAAAAACACCTTAAGGTTTGATTATAAATTTCCTTATATAGCCGCTTTTTTATTTGCCGCTGGCGTTCCCTTGTGTTTTTATCTGCTGGGAGTAAGAGAATTCTTAGGCATTATCTCTTTTGTGGGCGGTTTTATTGGTATGATTGATGGCACGATAATTTGCTTGGTGTATAAAAAAGCAAAAAAGGAAGGCAACAGAGAACCGGAATACAGTTTAAAAATTCCAAACTTTTTAATTTATTTTTTGATTGCCGTCTTAATATTAGGAGCTTTAAGCCAAGTTATATATTATTTTTAAATTTTCTCTTTTTGAAAAGCTTCCTTTATGTATTATAATTTACCTAAGCGAAGATAATTCGTCTGCAACTTATGATATCTATATTTCACCGCACAATTAAAGACAGAAGAGTAAGAAAGCTGAAAAAGTTTAAGCCGGGTGCTTGGATTGATGTGGTCAATCCTTCAGAAGAGGAAAACGGATTTCTGCGCGGACTAGGCATTGACTTTTCTTTTATTGAAGACGCTTTAGATCCGGATGAACTTCCGCGCGTAGAAAGAGAAAAAGAAACAGTTTATCTTATTTTAAATGTTCCGCAAAAAGAACGGGGCAAGATTTTTAATGTGCCGCTTTTAGTAGCGGTTGCTAAAGATATTTTTCTTACTTTATCACAAAAACCCCTTGAGTTCCGCAAAGAAGTTTTGAGGCATCCACAGACATTTACCACACAGAAGACAAAAAACCTTTTAAGAATTTGTTTAGAGATTACCAATCTTTACACTAAAAAGATCAGACAGATAAACAAGCAAATTAATGCTAAAAAAGTTTCTCTTTCCAAGCTTAAAAACCAGGACATTGCTGCTTTTGTAGAGCTAGAGGAGGGTTTGAATGAATTTATTACAGCAATTGTGGCTCAAATAGGTGTTTTTGAAAAAATCCGATCCGGTAAATATGTTAAGATTTTTGAAACAGATGAACATCTGTTGGAAGACCTTATTACTGATTCTTACCAGTGCCTGGATATGTGCCGCACAAGCATTAAAAAAATCATCAATATCCGCGAAGCTTATTCAGCGATTCTGAGCAACAATTTAAACAAGACAATGAAAATGCTGGCGTCGCTGGCGATTATTCTTGGTGTGCCTACGATTATTGCTTCTTTTTATGGAATGAATGTGCGACTTCCTTTACAAACAAATCCTTTGGCTTTTTTCTACATTTCTACTGCTACTTTTCTGATTTGCCTGCTCTTAATAATTATTTTTTTGCTTAAAAAATGGCTTTAATCAATATAATATGATTTTGAAGCGAGTCTTCTTATCTTTAATCATTATCGTTTTTTTAAGCGGAACAATATATTATTTTTTCCGAAATCAAAAATGGGAAGAAACTAATATGCCTTCGAGAAATGAAGATTCTTCTGAGACTGTTCCGTCTTTAAAAAGACCCAAAACAATAAACATGCAAATTCAAAGTTCGGCATTTCAAGAAGGAGAGTATATTCCTTCTAAATATACTTGTGATGGAGAAAATATAAGCCCAACCCTGAAAATTAGTGGTGTTCCCAAAGAAAGCAAAAGCTTGGCGCTGATTGTTGATGACCCAGATGCGCCAACTGGCCACTGGGTGCATTGGGTTATTTGGAATATTAATTCAGAGACCACGGAGATTCCAGAGAATTCAGTTCCAGTAGAAGCTGTTGAGGGCATGACAAGCTTTGGCCGAATTGGCTATGGGGGCCCTTGTCCTCCAAGCGGCACGCACAGATATTTTTTTAAACTTTATGCTTTAGACACAGAACTGAATCTTAGTTCTGCTGCCGATGCGAAAAAACTTAAAAAAGCAATGGAAGGACATATTCTTGCTTCGGTTCAATTAATGGGCCTTTATAAAAGGCAATCAAACTGAGATAAGCCTACTTATTTTAACAGCGTTAGAATTAAAATGGCTTTAAATAATTTTATTGGCGATTTTCATATTCATTCCAAATACTCACGAGCTACCTCATCCCAAATGGAGCTAGAGCACTTGGACGCCGCAGCGAAAGAAAAGGGGATTGATGTTTTAGGCACTGGTGATTTTACTCATCCGCAATGGTTTGAGGAATTAAAGGAGAAACTAGAACCAGCCGAAGAAGGACTTTTTAAGCTTAAAGGTTCAAAACAAGGAACGCGCTTTATCTTAACTTCAGAGATAAGCTGTATTTATTCAAAAAAAGAAAAAGTAAGAAAAATACACATTATTGTTTTTTCTCCTAACTTACAGACAGTAGAAAAAATAAATGCTCGATTAGCACTCATTGGTAATTTAAAAGCGGATGGCCGCCCTATTTTAGGCCTGGACGCTAAAGAGCTGGCTAAAATTGTTCTTGGTGTTTGTCCTGAATGTTTAGTGATTCCGGCGCATTTAATGACTCCTTGGTTTAGCTTATTTGGCTCGCGTTCCGGGTTTGACTCTTTAAACGAATGCTTTGAAGAATATGCGAAGTATATTTATGCTGGAGAAACAGGGCTTTCAGCAGACCCGGCTATGCTTTGGCGTCTTCCAGACGGGCGCCGTTTAACTTTAGTCTCCAACAGCGATGCTCATAGCTTGGCTAAATTAGGCAGGGAAGCAAATGTTTTTAAGGGAGAGATGAGTTATAGAGCAATAAGAGAAGCGCTGATAGATAAAAAACAAAATAATCTTCTTTATACAATAGAATTTTTTCCTGAAGAAGGAAAATATCATTATGACGGCCACAGGAACTGCGGAGTAAGATTAAGTCCTTCTGAAACAAAAAAATGCGGCGGTATTTGTCCTGTATGCGGGCGGCCATTGACGGTTGGAGTATTAAGCCGAATTGAAGAATTAGCTGATAAGCCGGAAGGATTTAGACCGGAAGACGCAATACCATTTAAAAGAATTATTCCTTTAAAAGAAATAATTGGAGAAGCTTTTAATGTGGGGGCAACAACAAAGGAGGTAGAGAAAGAGTATAATGCCTTAATTGAAAAGTTTGGTTCTGAATTGGAAATTTTATTGGGAACACCGATAGCCGATTTAAAATCAGCCACTTTTCCTGAAGTTGCTGAGGCAATTCATAGAGTTAGAGAGGGTAAAGTGCATGTGTCTCCCGGTTATGACGGCGTATATGGAAAAATTAAAATATTTTCCAAAGAGATACAGAAAGAAAAATTTTCAGGACAGAAATCGCTTTTTTAAATGAAAAATGCAGTTGGACTTCTCTAGCGGGTGTAGTATAGTAGAATAAAGGTGAAAGCATAACAAGCATCCTCTAGTTTTTAGCAAATATTTATTTAACTGTCATAACTTATGGATAAATCGTCTAATGATTCTTTTTCAAATTTTTTGAAGAGTGATGAAGCTGAAGATAAAAGATATGAAGAGATTGCTGAAAAATGGCTTCCGGAAAGAGAAGATTTTCCTCAAGGCGTTGAAGAGAATAAAGAAACAAAAGAAAAGAAAGAGCTTACAGATCAGGAGAGAGAAGAAAGGAGAAAGTTGATAGAAGAGATAAAAAAAACAAGTATTTCTTCTGCTCAAGATGAAGAAGAAGCAGAAAAAGAAGCAGAAAGCATAAGTACTCTTAGCGCCAAAGCCAAGATAAAGCACCTTTTAGCTTTAGCGCAGACGAAGGGAGTGTTTTTTGCAGTAAATGTAGCCAAAAAGCTGAATGACGCATATTTGCTTGATATTTTCCACGATATACTGATAAAAGAAAAAATATTCAGAAAGTTTCTAAAGTAAGAAAATATGTTTTTTCCTTATTGGAACAATATACCTTTTATATATGTAGTTTTAGGAGCAGGAGTACTGTTTTTATCTGTTGTCGGTTTGTTTGTTTCTATTAAAAAAAGAAAAAAAGACAGGTTTATTGAAAGCCTGGAGATGTCTTTGTTCTCTATTAAAATGCCGAAATACGAGGCTAAAGGTGAAGAAGAAAAGAAGGAAGAAAAATCAAAGATTGCCATGATGGAACAGATATATGCCAACTTTTTAAATATAGGCAAGGCAAAGTTTTTTAAGGGAGCACCTCGTGTAGCGCTGGAGATTTCTTCAGAAACAGGA
>CAYNRT010000021.1:0-8885 GCA_964399945.1 uncultured Candidatus Saccharibacteria bacterium
TGGTGGACCCGGGGAGATTTGAACTCCCCACCTCCGCTGTGCAAAAGCGGCGCTCTGCCAACTGAGCTACGGGCCCTTTTGCGCATTATTGCATTTTATGGCATTACTTTTCCAAAAGCAAGCTTATTGGAGTAAAACTCTTTCTGTGAATCGGGCAAGGTCCGAATTTGACAATAGCTTTGATGTGTTCTTCTGTTCCGTACCCTTTATGCTTTTCAAAACCGTAGAAAAAATATTTTTTAGCGTAATGCCGCATTATTTTATCTCTAAAAACCTTAGCAGCTACTGAAGCAAGTTTAATTTGAGGTATCTTCGCATCTCCCCTAATAATTCCTTTTTGTTTTCTTTTAACTGGGAGGCGAATATTTCCGTCTATTAAAACAAGATTCGCTTTTAATTTTGTTTTTTCTTCCAATTTAATTAAAGCTCTAGCCATAGCCAACTTTGAAGCTTCTCCTATCCCCTTAGAATCAATTTCTTTTTCTGAAGCTCTGGCTGCTTCCCATGCTATGCCGCTCATATCTTTAAGTGCTTGAAAAATAATTTCCCTTTGGCGGGAAGAAAGCTTTTTAGAATCACCTAAAAATCTTAAATTTTTTTGTAAATTTTCTAGTCCCGTAGGAGAAAACATTAAAGCTGCTGCGACAACTGGCCCAGCTAATGCTCCCCTACCCGCTTCGTCAATACCTACAACGATTCTTTGTTTATACATATAACTTGTTGCTTTGCCATTACATTAACCTGTATTTGCTGCTTTATAATCTATGGAGTATAATTTACTAATTATCGCCAATAGTTTATAATACCCTAAACAGAACAACGGGCTTCTAAGAACTAATTTATTGCTTTTATCATTTACTTTAACTATTCTAACAAAAATTAATGACCGAGGGAACTAAAAATGTTTTAGGACAGGCTGAAATAGAGGAAGAGATAAGAAATGCGTCTTTAGAAGATCGTGAGATTAATTTCCGCGGAAAAATTCTTTCTTCTTTTAATCTCCGAAAAAGAATAATAGAGCGTAATTTAAATCTGGAAGCGGCAATTATTTTAGGAGATATATCTTTAGAAGAAAGTATAATAAAAGGTACTTTTGTTTTTAATGAAGCTGTTGTAAGAGGTTCTTTTTCTTTTAATAAAGGAATCCTGCGTGGAGATTTGAATATGGATAGAAGCAAGATAAGAGGAGCGGTAAATTTAGTGGAGGCAAAAATTGCCGGTTCGCTTAATTTTGAAGAGGCTGAAATATCAGGGTTTTTAAGTTTGGCAAAAGCAGAAGTGCGCAGAAATCTTAATTTTCAGAGAATTAGGCTAAACGATGCTTATCATTCAGGCCTAGTTATAAAGGGAGACCTCTACTTAAGGCGCGCCTCTGTTTGGGGAAATCTTGATTTAAGGGACGCTTTTATTGAAGGAGGAATAGATATGACAAAAGCTTTTATCGGAGGCGGCATTGTTCTTGCTGGAGCCGAGATAGAAGAAGAACTGGTGCTTAAAGACCTGCGGACAAAAGGGAAAATTGTCTTAGACAATACCAAATACAAAGAAAAAATTAAGTAAATATTTACTTTAAGTTTATTTAAGCGGTTTCTTGCAAACCGCTTAGTTAATTAGAACAATTATATGGCGCTTAAATTTACACATCTTCATGTCCATAGCCATTACTCGCTTTTAGACGGTCTGCCAAAAATTGATGAGATATTAGATCATGTTAAAAGCTTGAAAATGGACTCCTGTGCTTTAACAGATCATGGTTCTCTTTATGGCGCCGTAGAGTTCTACAAGAAAGCAGTAGCCGCAGGAATTAAGCCAATAATCGGTTCAGAAATTTATGTTGCTCAAGGCAGAATGCAAGAAAAAACTCCAGGTATTAATGATAAAAAATATCATCTTGTTCTTTTGGCTAAAAACGAAGAAGGTTATAAAAATTTAGTCAAGCTCATTACCAAGGCGCATTTAGAAGGCTTTTATTATAAGCCAAGGGTGGATGAAGAGCTTCTTGCTCAGCACAGCAAAGGGTTAATTGCGCTTTCTGCCTGCCTTAGGGGTAAAGTTCCGTATCTGGTTTTAGCAGGAAAAACTGAAGATGCCAAAAAACAGGCGCTGAGATATCAGGAAATATTTGGAAAAGGAAATTTCTACTTAGAGCTTCAACACCATCCGCACCTCAAAGAGCAAGCTAAAGTTAATAAAGCATTTATTGCTTTTTCAAAAGAGCTTAAGATTCCTTTGGTTGCGACCAACGACTCACATTATCTAAAACCTGAAGATGCAGAAGCTCAAGATATACTAATGCTTATCAATACCGGAGCCAGACCAGATGACCCCGAAAGAATCACAATGAAAGCAGACGATTTCTCGATGAGATCTCCACAACAGATGATAGAAGCTTTTAAAGATACTCCGGAGGCTATAGAAAACACTCAAAAAATAGTTTCTGCCTGCGAATTCAAGTTTACTTTTAATAAACTGCACTTTCCACACTTTAAAACGCCCAACGGCAAAAATGCCGATGAATATTTAAGAGAGCTTTGCGAAAAAGGACTAACGGAAAAGAAATCGCAATTTGCAAGTTTAGCGGAAGCTAAAAAAAGGATGGATTATGAACTTTCAGTGATTAAAGAAATGGGGGTTTCTTCATATTTCCTTATTGTCCAAGGTTTCGTTAATTGGGCAAAAGAAAAACGTATAGTAGTTGGGCCGGGACGCGGCAGCGTTGGCGGTTCAATTGTCGCCTATCTTTTAAATATAACTGAAATTAATCCCTTGCGTCATAATCTTATCTTTGAAAGATTTCTCAATAAGGGCCGTATTTCAATGCCTGATATAGACTTGGACTTTACTGATCGCCGTCGCGACGAAGTTATTGATTATGTGGCTGAAAAGTATGGGAGGAACAAAGTTGCCCAAATTATAACTTTTGGGACAATGGCAGCACGTGCCGCTATTCGTGATGTTGGCAGAGCGATGCAATTAAGCTATGGTTTCTGTGATAAAGTGGCTAAAATGATACCTTTTGGTATGACTTTGGACAAGGCGTTGGAAAGTGTATCCGAATTCCGCCAGCTTTATGAAGAAAACGAGGAAGCGCGAAAATTAATTGACTTTTCCAAAAAACTAGAAGGCTGCGCACGCCATGCTTCCACTCACGCTTGCGGCGTAGTTATTTCTGATGAGCCGCTTGATAATATTGTTCCTCTTCAACATCCAACTCAAAACGATAAAACTATTGTCACACAATATGAAATGCATTCCATTGAAGATTTAGGACTGCTAAAAATGGATTTTCTTGGTCTGAAAAACTTAACTATTATTGAAGACACTTTGGCTCGCGTTTATAAAGTGCAAAACAAGAAAGTAGATATTAGCGGTCTTCCGCTTGATGATAAAAAAACATACAAACTTTTTCGGGAAGCGAGAACAACGGGTGTTTTCCAATTAGAATCATCAGGGATGAAAAGGTATCTCAAAGAGCTTAAACCAACAGCATTCAGCGACATTGTGGCAATGGTTGCTCTCTATCGGCCTGGCCCAATGCAATTCATTTCTGAATATATAGGCCGTAAACATGGCAAGAAAAAAGTTACTTATCTGCATCCAAAACTGAAGCCGATATTGGAAAGCACTAAAGGCATCTGTATTTTTCAAGAACAATTAATGCAGATCGCTCACACAATAGCTGGTTTTACGCTTTCAGAAGCTGATACATTAAGAAAAGCTGTTGGCAAAAAGATAGAAAATCTTCTTTTTGAGCAAAAAGAAAAATTTATAAAAGGGGCAGTTAATAATAATATTGATAAAAAGATTGCTGAAAAGATTTGGGAATGGATATTGCCCTTTGCCCGTTACGGCTTCAACGCCGCCCATGCTACTGCTTATGCAATGATAGCCTACCAAACTGCTTATTTGAAAGCGCATTTCCCTGTAGAATTTATGGCAGCCCTTTTAACCTCTGAAAAAGGAGATACAGAAAGAATTTCCTTTTTGATAGGAGAATGCCGAGACATGGGCATAGAAATACTGCCGCCTGATATCAATGAAAGTTTCCGCAATTTTTCTGTTGTTCCCGGGAAAAACAAAATTCGCTTTGGTCTTTTGGCAATAAAGAATGTTGGCGGCAATGTTATTGAGGCAATTATTCAGGAAAGAAAGAAAAACGGGCAATTTAAATCTTTTAGCGATTTCATATCGCGCATAGATTCCAAGGATTTAAATAAAAAATCTTTGGAAAGCATGGTTAAAGCCGGAGTTTTTGACAGATTCGAAGAAAGGAATAAACTTCTTGAAAATATAGAACAAATATTAACCTTCAACCGCAGTGTCAGAAAACAGAGAGAAAATGGGCAAAAAACCCTTTTTGACGGATTTTCTTCCGGACAAACATTGAATATACCTTTAAAAGAAGCTGAGCCTGCTAAAAAAAATGAAAAACTAAATTGGGAAAAAGAACTTCTGGGTCTCTATATTTCAGCGCATCCTTTAGAGGATGTAAAAAATATATTAGAAAAGAAAGCCCTTCCTTTAAAGGCCTTGAGAGAGCAGTTGTTTAATTATCGCGTTCGGGTAGGCGGAATAATATCGTCAATAAAAAAGATCTTAACCAAAAAAGGCCAGCCAATGATGTTTGTGCGCTTGGAAGATCTTACGGATAACGTAGAGGTTGTTGTCTTTCCTTCTGTTTTGGAAAGGAATGCGGAAGCTTTACAGGAAAATAAAATTGTCTTTGTTCAAGGCAGAGTTGATAATGACCGAGAGTCACCCAAGATAATTGCCGAAGACATTGAAGAAATTGTAGAGAAATAAGTATTAAAAAAGCGCGCTATAGAGCGCGCTAAAAAAATTGAGGAAGAGAAGAAGAGATTAATAACCTCCTCCTTCTCCCTTCTCCTCCTCTTCTCTTAAAAGCTCTAACTGTCGCCGTTCTACATCGAGCGACGCCAGGAGAGTTTCAATGAACTTCAGACGGATTTTTATTTCTTCTATAGCCCTCAAAGCTTTTTTTATTTTTTTCTCTTCGAAACTCTCACTTTCATTACTCATTTTTCTCACCTCTTTTTTTTCAAACATCTACCGGAATCTTACAACAATTAGAATAAGAAGTCAAGGAACACAGGAGACGGGCTTTTTTTATGCTTAAAAAAAGTTATAATAAATAAAAGCAGCAAGTAAATATATGGCAAAAGCAGAACAATTGGAAAAATTAAGGCACTCTTTGGCGCATATTCTTGCCTATGCAGTGCAGGAGCTTTATCCGCAAGCTAAGTTTGGCATTGGTCCGGCTATTGTTGACGGGTTTTACTATGATTTTGACAATATTAAAATTTCTGCCGATGACCTGCCTAAAATTGAGGAAAAAATGCACGAATTGCTGAAAAAAGGCATAAAATTTGAAAAAGAAGAAATACCCGTAAATGAAGCGGAAAAAATCTTTAAAAATCAGCCCTATAAATTAGAGTTGATAAAAGAACTAAAAGAAGAAAAAGTTTCTGTTTATAAAAGTGGCGGCTTTATTGATTTATGCAAAGGTCCACATATTAAATCAAGCAACGAAATAAATCCGCGCGCCTTCAAACTTACTCGTCTTGCCGGTGCTTATTGGAAAGGAAGTGAAAAAAACCAGATGCTGATACGTATTTACGGAGTTGCTTTTACAGAAGAAAAACAGCTTAAAGAATATCTGCAGCTTCAGAAAGAAGCGGCAAAAAGAGATCATCGTAAAATAGGCAGGGAGTTGGAACTTTTTATGAGCGATGAACAAATTGGTCAAGGGCTGATAATGTTTCTGCCGAAAGGCGCTTTTATCTACAAAAAACTGGAAGATTATATGTACGAAAAGGAGCGCGCTTACGGCTATCATTACGTCCGCACTCCTGTTCTTGCGCGTGAAGAGCTTTATCAAAAATCTGGACACCTTGCTCATTACAAAGACGATATGTACAGCCCTATAGAAATTGAAGGAAAAAACTATTATCTCAAGCCAATGAATTGCCCGCATCACCATATTATGTTCAAACACACCCCGAAAAGCTATCGTGATTTGCCTTATAGGCTGGCTGATTTTGGCATGATACACCGTTATGAACGCTCAGGAGTTCTGTCAGGACTTATACGCACTCGCAATTTCTGCCAAAATGATGCTCATATTTATTGCACAAAAGAACAAGTTAAAGATGAATTCATCAGCGTCTTAAAGCTGTTTGACGAAGTGTATAAGGATTTTCATATCAAAGATTACTGGTTTGAACTTTCTTTGCCTGATTTTAACAACAAAGAAAAATATGGAGATATTGAAAATCGCAAAATGTGGGACTATTCGGCTAAAATTGCCCGAGAAGCATTAAAGGAATACGGGGCAAAATTCACTGAGGTTGAAGGTGAAGCTGCTTTTTACGGTCCCAAAGCAGATGTGCAAATAAAAAATGTTTTTGGCAAAAAAGATACTATTGCTACAATACAAATAGATTTCTATATGCCTGAAAGATTTGGGCTTTCTTTTATAAACAAAAAGGGTGAAAAAGAGAAACCGGTTATCATTCACCGGGCAATAATGGGCTCGTTTGAGCGCTTTTTCGCTTTTCTTATAGAACAAACTGGCGGTGCTTTCCCTTTATGGCTTTCTCCTGAACAAGCTTGGATTATTCCTGTGGGTAAAAGCCACCAGAAATATGCTGAAGAGGTTGCTAAAAAACTTAATATGGAAGAAATTAGAGTTAAAGTAAAAAAAGAAAAAGAAACTGTGAGTAAGAAGATTCGCGATGGAGAAAAAGAAAAAATTCCTTATCTGCTAATTGTGGGAGATAAAGAAATTAAGAATAAAACTATTCAAGTGCGCCAGCGCGGCAAAGGAGATATTGGCGCAATGAAACTAAAAGTTTTTACAGATAGAATTAAAAAAGAAATTGCCGCTAAAATTTAATTTTATTTTATTGAGTCTATTATTTTCTCAAATTTTTTCTGCCACTCAGGCTGTATTTTCCCTGCTTGTCGTGCAAAATCCTTTGCTTTCTCTTTCTCTCCTACCGCCCAAGCCATTTGGACGGCAAATTTATATGGAGTAAGCCAACGAGGTTCTAAATTTATAGCTTTTTGAAGAAGCTCAAAGCCTTCTTTTTTTTCTTTTTTCAGCATTTTTGCTTGGGCTAAAGCCCAATATCCCTGTTGATTCTTTGGTGAAAGCTGTAAACAAAGTTCACCGTATTTTTCAGCTAAAGCAAGTTTACTTCTATCGAATAAGTAATAAATATTGTATAAATTTGCCAGATCGAGTGCGCTTCGGTAATCTAAGGGAGATTCTTGCAGGGATTTTTCCAATTCACGAGCGATAAAAGCAAGTTCTTTCTTAGCGTTCTCCATCATGTTTTTGTCTTGAAAAATATTTTCAAGTCCTGTTCGACGAATATTTTCCCGCAATTGTTCGGAAAAAAACTGGCGAATCTGGTGTTTGCCAAGCGGAGAGCTCGATAAGGCTGTTTTATAGAAACTTATGCGCTTCTCCGGACTTTGATTAATAAGTGCTTTTATTACTGCGGTATCTGTCTTCCAGGGATTAACAACAAAATTAAAGAAAGAAAATATAAAGAGAAGCCAAATAAAGAAATATGCCAACAAAAAGGAGTTTTTCTTTTTCTTTATAGCTTCTGGTACATTATTAGGAGCTTTCTGAATATCTGATAAAAAAGAGGCAAAAGACAAAAGCAAAACAAACATTAAGAGACTTGTCATCATATCAAAAACGCTCAAATTCTGGACAAAATAAGCAGCGAATGCCGTTGGAAAAACAAAAGCTGTCCAAAAGCTTATGGTTTTCTTTCTAAAGTAAGCTTTTAAAAAACATAAGAAGTAAGAAAGGAAAATAAGTGCGTAAACTGCCAGCCCCAGTGCGCCCGTGGTTGCCAAAGTGTCAAAAACAATATTGTGAGCGCGATCAAACCAGCGTTCATCTCCACACTGCCCTGTTCCCAGACAAGGATTATAAAAAACAGTGAAAGCCAGAGTATAATTTTCTGGTCCCCACCCTAAAACAGGTTTTTCGAAGAAAGCTTGTTCTGCCATTTTCCAGTTGACGAACCTTGCCTCTCCGCCGATTTGTCCAAATTTTTGGCGAACTAAACTGCCCGGAATAAAAAGCAGAATTATTACTGCCAGGGCAATCAGAATATAGGAATAAAAAAATATTTTGGCAAAACAACGCTGTTTTCGGTTTTTTAAACGAAAACTCAACCAAGCTAAAAGTAAAAATACCATTCCTCCGAGGACAGCAACGGTTGCTGCTCTTGCCTGGGCAAAATATATAGCTAAAAGCATTAGGAAGGCTGATATTATAAAACAAATTCTTTGAGCCGCAGGTTTTAAAAACATTCCCTTTCTCTTTTCAAATGGATTGGCAGCAAGCCAAACAGCAAGAAAGAAATTAAACAAGAGATAAGTTCCCAAAAAAGAAGTGTTGCCAAAAGCAGACCCTCCTCTGCCAGAAAACTTAAAAGCCTCTATCCCCGCTTCTTCTAAAAGACTTAAAAGCGCCAAGACTATTCCTGAAAAGATAGAAATAGCAAATATCTTTTTCCAATCTAAAACTCTTTTAAAGGTAGAAGATACCGCCAAAAAGAATCCAAAAAGATGAAGCCACATTAAAAGTCCAGTCATTCTTTCAAACTTTGACCAAAAAGAACGTGAAGGATCTACACCTAGAACAGTGCTTAAGGTTAAAACTGCTATAAAAAGAGCGAATGATATAAGTATTGTATTAATGCGCGGGCGGTATTTTTTGTATCTTATAATCAGACCCAGCCAAGAGAAGAAGGCAATTTCCGCTAAACCCATAAAAAACAAGCTTCTTGGCCCGACAAAAGGGAAATAACAGCTTTTCAGAACAATAAACGGAGAAA
>CAYNRT010000022.1:0-8587 GCA_964399945.1 uncultured Candidatus Saccharibacteria bacterium
AAAGCGAAGGCAGCTAACTGGGGCATTCCTGACGCTGATTGGCGAAAGCCAGGGGAGAGAAGAGGATTAGATACCCTCGTATTCCTGGCTGTAAACGATGGACGCTAACTGGTGGAAGTGTCGACCCTTTCACTGGTCAAAGCTAACGCGTTAAGCGTCCCGCCTGGGAAGTACGGCCGCAAGGCTGAAACTCAAAGGAATAGACGGGGAGCTACACAAGCGGTGGACCACGTAGCTTAATTCGAGGATAAGCGAAGAACCTTACCAGGGCTTGACATTCCGCTTGAAATCCCGCCGAAAGGCGGGACCTCCGCAAGGACAGGCGGAACAGGTGCTGCATGGTTGTCGTCAGCAGGTGGCGTGAGCTGCTCCCTTAAATGGGGAAACCTGCGAAACCCTCGTCCTGCGTTTTACGTGTCGCAGGAGACTGCCCCGCCCTGTTGGCATTATTGTTTAATAACGCCAAGAGGGCGGGGAGGAAGGAGAGGACAACGCCAAATCCGCATGGCCCTTATGCCCTGGGCTGCACACGTGGTACAATGGCCGGTTCAATGGGTTGCCAACCCGTGAGGGGGAGCTAATCCCATCAAAACCGGTCCCAGTACGGATCGAAGTCTGCAATTCGACTTCGTGAAGCCGGAATCGCTAGTAATCGCGGATCAGCCACGCCGCGATGAATATGTCACTGGCTCTTGTACTCACCGCCCGTCACATCAGAAAAGTTGGGGGCGCCCGAAGTCCCCGCGTTTAGCGGGGCCGAAGGTGAATCCAGCGATTAGGATGAAGTCGTAACAAGGCATCGGTAGGAGAACCTGTCGATGGACCAATTCTTTTATATCGCTTTTTTCCTTTCTTTAATGTTAGGGATGAAGCGATAGAAGGTCGGCAAAGTTGAAATCTGGAATTCGGATTTCAACTTTCGGAGCAACAGGACAGCTTAAAGCAACTAAGATCTGGAAAGCGCTAAAAGCGGCGCAAAGCAAGGTTATATTATGCCTGTTTTTTGTTCTCTTATTCTCCTTATCATTGCCTGCGCAGTATTAGTAAAGATAAGCGTGGTGTCTTTGAATTCTTTGATTAAAATATCTTATGCTCTTAAATGGAGCGGCTTTTTAAGCAGTTTTTTAATTATGGCTTCAGTTACCTCTCTGCCGGAACTTTTCGTAGGTGTTGGAGCAGCTTTCCATAAATATCCTCAATTAAGCTTCGGCAATATTGTAGGAGCCAACATTGTTAATTTGACTTTAGGTGTAAGTATGATTTCTTTGGCTTGCGGGAGTTTTGCTATGCGGGCGAAAAAAGACAGAGAGAATGTTATTTATACCATACTATTCAGTTTTCTTCCTTTTCTTTTAATCCTTGATAAAACTCTCTCTCGAATAGATGGCTTAATTCTTCTTTCCGCCGCCGCTTTTTATGTGAAGAAGATATTAAGCGAAGGGAAGACCACAGTTCATCCCCCATTTCATTTGAAGGACTTAAAAGCAACCCCTTCTTTGAAGGAGCTTAAAAGTTTTTTAAAAAATGTCTTTTTATTTATTTTTTCGGTGATTATTCTCTTATTCAGCGCTGAAGCAATTTTACGACTTATTAAATCAATCGCTTTTCAAATTGGAATGCCTTTAGTTTCAGCAGGCGCTGTCCTAATAAGTTTAAGTACTGCCTTGCCTGAAATAAGTTTTGGAGTGCGGGCAGGCATCAAAAAACGACCTGATTTAGCTTGGGGCAACATCAGCGGAACTGTTATTATAAACTCTGCCTTTGTTTTAGGTATAGTAGCTGTTATATATCCGATAAAAATAGTTAATGCCCAGCCCTATATTACAATTGCCGCGTTTGCACTTTTAGCTTCTTTTTCTCTTTTGCTTTTTAGAGAAAGCGGGAGAGGGATAAGCAGAAAAGAGGCGCTTTTTCTCTTTTTTGTTTATACTGCTTTTGTCTTGGCGCAAGTTTTGAGAATTTAATTGGATGTTGAGGGAAAGCTTGATTTAGGTTAGTTTCTTTGTTAAAGTAAAGAATGGTAAAAGGCAGGAATTTTAAAGGAAAAAGAACAGAACAGATAAAAAGAAGCGGAGAAAAAGCAAAAATAAATTAAATGCCGTACATTATTTTATTAAGTTTAGCAGTTCTTTTATTGGTTTTTTTGTTTTTTCTCTTTTTTTATTTAAATACTGCTAAAAAGAAAAAGAAAGATTTTGCAGCAGGACAGGGAGAAACCGCTTTTACTTTAATAAAGCAGGATTTGGAAGAAATTAGGAGAGAAATAGAAAGAACACGAGAGAAAAATATGGAGATTCTTCAAGATCAGTTGAGGCAAAGTAGCACAGTTGTTAAAGATGTGACAGTTCAGCTTGAAAAAATGCATTCTGATCATCGCCAGGTGATTGATTTGAAAACTGGACTTGAAAAATTGACCAATGTACTGGCAAATCCAAAACAAAGGGGGATATTAGGAGAATATTTTTTAGAAACCTTGCTTAAAAATGTTTTCCCGCCAGACCGCTATAAATGCCAGTATAAATTTGAAGATGGGGAAACAGTTGATGCAGTCATATTTATAGACGGAAAGAAAATTCCTATAGATTCAAAATTTTCTTTGGAAAATTATAACAGAATATTGGATGAGAAAAACGACGAAGCAAGAAAGGAGTTGGAGAAAAAATTTAAACAGGATCTTAAAAACAGAATAGAAGAAACAGCAAAGTATATTCGCCCGCAGGAGGGAACGACCGATTTTGCTTTTATGTTTATACCTTCAGAAGGAATATATTATGATTTATTAGTAAACAAAATTGGAGGCATAAAAAGTGCAACTTACGATTTAATAGAATATGCTTTTACCAAAAAAAATGTTGTTATAGCTTCGCCAACTTCTTTTTATGCTTATCTTCAGACTGTTCTGCACGGACTGAGAGCGCTTAAGATTGAAAAATCAGCAGGACAGATTAAAAAGAGAGTGGAAAGTCTGCAGAGGCACCTAACAGAATATGATTCTTGGATGAAAAAACTAGGAAAAGGTATAGATATGCTTGCAAATATGTATGAAAAAGCTTATAAAGAATTTATTAAAATAGATAAAGACATTGTAAGGATTGCCGGCGCTAATGGAGAGGTTAAATCTGTGCCAAATGAAAAAGATAGGTGAAGCGATATTTACACTATAACTTTACAATTGTGAAGCGGTGCGTATGCGCTAATAAAAAAATATGATAGCGGTAATAAAAACCGGAGGAAAGCAATATCTTGTTTCTCCGGGAGACAAAATAGAAATAGAAAAATTAAAAGCGGCAGAAGGCAGTGAGGTTGTTTTTGATAAAGTTCTTTTGGTTGAGAACAAGGGAAAGGTTAGGGTAGGAAAGCCTTTTGTCAAAGGGGCTGAAGTTTTGGCTAAGGTTTTAGAACAAAAAAAATCCAAAAAAATTATTATTTTTAAGTATAAGGCGAAAAAAAGATATAAGAAGAAAGCCGGTCACCGACAGCCTGTAACGAAAGTAGAAATATTAAAGGTTTCTACCTCTACTTAATTTGCTTTTGATTGATCTCCCACTTTTATTATTTTCTTTCCTGAAGAGCAGAAGAAATAGTATCTTCGTCGGCGTATTCTAATTCGCCGCCTTTTGGCAGCCCGATTGCTAATCGAGTTGTTTTTATTCCCAATAGTTTAAATTTACGTTCAAGCCAAAGAGAGGTTATCTCTCCTTCAGGAGTCGGGTTAAGCGCTAAGATAATTTCTTTTATGGGATGTTTCTTTTCTTGTTTCACTCTTGTTATAAGCGCCTCAACTCTTTTTTCCAGCAAGCTCTTGCTTTCTTTTTGACGCAAAGCCGATATTACACCTCCTAGTATGAAATACAATCCTTTATATTTTTTTGTTTTTTCTATAGCTTGAAAATCAACTTCTTTTTCTATTATACAGATAATACTTTTGTTCCTTGTTTTATCAGAGCAAATTGAGCAGGAATTTTGTTCGGCTGAAGATGGTTCAAAAGGGTTAAAACAAAGAGGACATATCTTTACATTTTTTTTCAGAGTTAAAATTGCCTGCGCTATTTCTTCAATTTTTTCGTGCGGAAGCTTTAAGAGGTAAAAAACAAAACGGACAGCTGTGCGCCGGCCGATGGTAGGAAAATTGGAAAAGATATTTACCAGTTTTTCTATCCTTTCGGAAAGCATAGTTTTATTTTACTTTAAAGTTTAAAATTCTCCGCTGCTTCCATAATCACTGTCATAGTTTTTTTCCAGATTACGGAAACACACTCTTTGTTCGTCAAAATAGAGTTCAACTTTGCCTACTGGTCCATTACGATGCTTGGCAATGATAATGTCAGCAATGTTTTTTCTTTCCGTGTTCGGGTTATAGCGGTCTTCACGGTAAATGAAAAGAACTACATCAGCATCTTGTTCTAAAGAGCCACTTTCACGGAGGTCAGCAAGGCGGGGTATCTGCGGTGTTCTTTGTTCAACTGCTCGTGAAAGTTGAGAAAGTGCCAAAACAGGAACGTTGAGTTCTTTAGCTAAAGATTTTAAAGCTTTAGAGTTTTCTGTGACTTGCTGAACCATGCTAAGATTAGGGTTGCGCGGTTGCATCAACTGTAGATAATCAACAATAAGAAGTCCTAATCCTCGGTCTGCTTGTAGCCGCCGCGCCATTGTCCGCATTTGAAGAATGTTAGAGCTGGAAACATCATCAATGTAAATTGGCGCTTCAGAAAGAACTCCCATAGCTTGCTGTATTCTTTCAAAATCATTGCTTTCTCCTTGCTCTGAAAGCCGGCCTGTCCTTAATTTCCACAAATCTATATTTGCTTGGGCGGCTATTAAACGGTCAATTATCTGATCCCGAGACATTTCCAAACTGAATATTCCAACCGGTATTTTTTCAAAACAAGCTACTCTACGAGCGATATCAACAGCTAAAGCGCTTTTTCCTATGCTTGGCCTTGCTGCCAAAATTATAAGGTCTGATTTTTGAAAGCCGGCAAGAATGTTATCAAGCTGACGAAAACCAGTAGGTATTCCTCGCAATCCACCCTTTCTCTCAGAAAGCTCTTCAATTCTTTTAAAAGTTTCCTCAAGACTATCTTTGACCGGGATAAAAGTCTGGTTTAATGATTTCTGCGCTATACTGAAAATTGTTTTTTCTGCCTCATCAAGAATTAAATCAACATTTTCCTCTTCTTTTACAGCGAGTTCTCCTATTTTGCAGCTTGCTGACATTAGTCCGCGAAGAATTCTTTTTTCTTGAATTATTTTTGCGTATTCCAAAAGGTGGCTTGCGGTAGGTACAGCATTAACTAAAGAAGTAAGATAAGCTTTTCCTCCTATTTGTTCAAGTTCTTTTTTAGATTGGAGGCGATTGGAAACGCTTAGTATGTCAATAGCTTCATGGTTGGAAAAAAGATCAACGATTGCTTGATATATTTTTTTATGACTCTCTTTGTAAAAGTCTTCAGAATTCAAGAAGTCAACAACTTTCAATATTCCTTCCGGGTCAATCATTAGAGAGCCTAAAAGAGATTTTTCCGCTTCAATATTTTGCGGAGGTAATTTTTCTAAAGATTTTTCTGTCATAAAACGCCTTTCCGAAGGTATTATAATTATAGTTTTAAGAAAGCGCGATGTCAATTGTTTGTTCTGCTTTAAATGAACTGCACAGACAATGCTTGAAGATCCTCAGGGGGAAAACAGCGCAACTTACTTAGAAACATTAAAGCAGTATCTTTTGTTTTATCTTAACGCCTTCAGAAGTATCTTCTACAATATAGCCAGCTTTTTCAATTTTTTCCCTTATCTTGTCGGCTTCTTCCCATTTTTTGTGCTGACGGAATTTTTCTCTTTTTTGGGCTAGTTTGATTATCTTTAATGGTATTTTTTCTTGTTTAGCTTGACTTAAATTAAGACCGAAAACCTTGTCAAAATCCAAAAGGAGATTATACTTCTCTTCACTATTCAAACGAGAATCGCCAATCATTTTCCAGACAAGAGAGAGCGCTTGAGGAATGTTTAAGTCGTTGTTTATAGAATTTTGGAAATCCTTTTTATAGCTTGCGCTTAATTGTTTTCTGTTTTTAGGCTGTTGGTTATTCCTTTCTGCAGAACGCAAAAAGGCAGAAGCTTGATAAAGTTTATTTAGGGCGGATGAAGCAGCTTTTAAGCTTTCCCAAGAAAAGGTTAATTTTGAACGATAATGGACAGTAAGACACAAATAACGGAAGGATAAAGGATTAAATCCTTTATCTATTAAAGAATTTAAGATAACAATATTGCCTTTTGATTTTCCCATTCTCAAACCTGCTTCGTTGTTGTCTGCTTTCAACCCTTCTTTTTTTAAGATTAGAAATTCGCCGTGGAGCCAGTATTTAGCTAAAATCTCACCGAAGGCGGCTTCGGCTTGGGCAATTTCGTTAGTGTGGTGAATAGAAATATGGTCAATACCGCCGCAATGGATATCAAAGGGAATGCCTAATTTTTTTACCGACATTGCCACACACTCGGTGTGCCATCCGGGAAACCCTTTTCCCCAGGGGGAGTCCCATTCCATCTGCCTTTTTGTTTTTGCAGGACTGAATTTCCAAAGAGCAAAGTCGGTTGGGTTTCTTTTGCCTTCAACCATTTTTACTCTAATGCCCGGCTTAAGTTTTTTCTTTTTTAAGCCCCAAAGCCGCCCGTATGTTTTTAGTTTTGATGAATCAAAATAAATCCCATCATTGATACGATAAGTAAACCCCTTTTTTTCCAGCAGCTTTATAAGTTCTATTTGGTCATTGATTGTTTTTGTTGCTTTAATCCAAAAATTCGGTTTTTTAATATTCAGCCTTACTAAATCTTTTTTAAACGCCTTAGTGTAAAAATCAGCTATCTGCCAAACAGTCTTTTTTTCCTGCCGTGCCCCTTTTTCTACCTTATCTTCACCGCTGTCTGCATCGGAAGTGAGATGCCCGACATCCGTAATGTTCATTACATGCTTAACCTTATAACCATTGTATTCAAGAACTCTTTTAAGAAGGTCTTCAAAAATATATGTTCGTAGATTGCCGAGATGGGCATACAAGTAAACAGTTGGACCACAGGTATAAAGCCCAACCTTTTTGTTTTTAAGTGGTCGGAATATTTCTTTTTTTCTTGTAAGCGTATTGTAAAGATAAAGCATACCTTTTATTTTACTTTCCTATCTATTTTTAAGCAAGTCTTAACAAAGAGAATAAGCAACAGAGCTACAAAACAGGCGATAGGGGACAAAGGTGATATTGCCAGAAAGAAAATGTTTGTTATAATGTATAAAGTTTATATATTTGCGCGTGTAGCTCAGTTGGTTAGAGCGCGTCTCTGATAAAGACGAGGTCCCAGGTTCAAGTCCTGGCACGCGCACCAAAACCTGACTTTTGGGTTTTGAAAGAGCCATCTTTTAGCAAAACCGATTTTTTAAGCAAATTTTACAGAGGTGCGTTTAAAGCTTGTTATGTGCAATAATCAAAAATCTCCCTTTTATTAGAAAATTTTTGGCAAATTATTTTTTTAGGTCGAACATAACTTTTAAATATATTAAACATAGTACCATAAAATTATGGAAAAAAATGAAATAATAAAATCACAAGATACACAAGAAATAAATAATTTACGAAAAAAACTAGAAGACTTGGATAAAAAATACAGTCTTTGCGATTTTAACGATGACCCAAAAGATATAGAAAAAGTGCAAAGAATAGTTCAAGAAATGAAGGTAGTCTGTAAAGAATTGTTAGAAGCAAATCGTAGAGATATTATAATTGAGATATTGGGAGATGTCCCGGATTGGATATAATAATTTACAAAAAACAATAAGACAGAGAGATTTTTAATTACATCACATAACAGCGCCTATGCGAAATGTCCAGTCGAGCCTCGCGGCTCTCCTGTCCACTTCGCATGAGGCGCAGCTGCACTTTAAGCCTTCGGTTTGACCTCGCTTAACAAAGGATATACGGTTCGGGGCTCGGCTCGTCCCTCACTCAAATTTTTCTTCCGCTACGCTACAGAAAAACTTCGTATATCCCTTAACGTTATATTCAATATTATTTTTGCCCCTTAGTATGGAAAACTTTTTAATAAATAGTAAATTCAATTAAATTATGAGTAAAAATCGTTATTGGTTCAAGTATGAAATTTCGTAGTTTGGTTAAAACAACCATGAAAAATTTGGAAAAATTAGGCTTTACATCATTATTTCCCAATAGATAATTTAATTGAATTTCAAAATGAATTAAATGAATAGCGCGGGGCAAAATAATACTCTGAAATTTCCTTTCGGGACGTTGCATTAAATTTCAGCCCTTCGGGGAATATAATCCTGATGTTATAACGAAGTTTTAAAACAACACAGAAATTTTTTGCCCGCCTGGCTTTGCCTGCCCCGTGTTAGCGGGGCTGAGTCGCTGGGTGAGTTAAGCCGCGCCGAAGGCGCGGCAAACCTTTTCTTCCTCAAGAATTTTTGATAAAATAAGTTCGAGCTTGGTTGTATAACCACACTAGAGAATAGGCCGACTTAGCTCAGTGGTAGAGCAACTGTTTTGTAAACAGTAGGTCGTCGGTTCGAATCCGACAGTCGGCT
>CAYNRT010000023.1:0-8179 GCA_964399945.1 uncultured Candidatus Saccharibacteria bacterium
AGGGATTTAAGGAAAGTCGCTAAACAGAGGCGCAAAAAGCACAGCGAGGTGGTTTGATTGATAACTTGGCGGAGATAACAAACGTCAGGAAGTCCATTTTCTGTATCTTTGATAAATGTAGTCAAATTGTCCATAATTTTAAGCTTGTTCGTTGAAAACTTACTGATTAAAAATTAAATCTTATTAAAAAAGCTAGAGCGAGGTGCTCTAGCTTAATGTGTATGCGTACTTTATCTCTATATTGGTGGAATAGGTAAGCGAAATCCAGATTTAGGTGTTATCCAGAACTCTCCAGGTGTAGGAGAGCTTAATACAAGGATAGGACGACTTTCTGTATCTAGTATTATTTTTGGAAGAACATTTTCTATTATAAGTTTTAAACATTTAGGGTTTTTGCTAAAATTATAAAGTTCGGTTTGAAGTTAAAAAAATGAAAAAGATACAGGAAAAGAAATATTGGTCAAAAAAAGTCACTATGAACAGCAATGCTTTAGATTTAGAGCCCGGGGTTTTTACTTGGAAAGATCCGGAAAAGATTGCCCGATCTCTAAGAAGGTCAGCATTAGCAAGCACGCGGCGCAAAGCCAATCCTTTTCAATCAGCAATGTCAATGCTGAATTTTTATATCAATAGGGCCGGTAAAAATTTAGGCAAAGAGCAAAAGAAGATTTTAGAGGAAGCGAAAAAGGAGTTAAGAAAACTTTTTAAAAGAGCATAGAGTTGTGCGTTAATTGATTTTTCGTGAGTTAAAAACATACTAACGATAGCAAGCTTTAGGCTTAAAGGATTTTTGTGTATAAAATTCTTTAGAGCGCAGTTGCTAAAAAAACGGCAGATGCTATGATATAAATAATAGATAAAACAAATTAATTAATCTTTATGTATACAAGCAGCACAACCTTAAGAATTCTTTTCAGCGCCTTTAAAGTGCTTCTTATTGTGGCAGGAGCTTCTCTTGCTGTCCGTTTTCTGCGCGCTTTTATAGGGCGGACGTTGGAAAAGCTTCTGGCCAAGACAAATAAAGTTAATTTTAAGCTTAAAGGTTTAAGCGCTTCGGCAACGCTTAAGCTAGAGAAAGAGAGAATAGAAACCATAAAAAAGGTGTTTTATTCTATTATTAAATTAGTTATTTGGGTGATTGCTTTACTTACCATTCTTCCTATTCTTGGTATTAACATAGCGCCCCTTTTGGCTGGTCTGGGAATCGGGGGCTTGGCGTTGGGGTTTGGAGCGCGCAATCTGGTGCAGGATTATATTTCCGGACTTTTTATTCTTTTAGAGGATCAATACAGGGTGGGAGAGATTGTAGAAGCAGCTGGAATTAAAGGTAGGGTTGAGGATTTTAACTTACGGCGGACTGTTTTAGCGGAAGATAATGGAGTGAGGCACTATATTCCCAACAGCCAAGTGAAAAAGGCGGCTAATTTTTCCAGAAAAGAGCTGGAATCAGGTTTGGAGATTGAAATTAAGAAAGAAAACAATAAAAAAGAAAATGGAGATAGTGAGAACGAAGAAAAAAACGAAGGCGGCAGTACAGAAAGAAAGACAAACGAAGATGCAGGTGAAGAAAAGATGCAAAAAGAACCTTAGGGTTTAATGCAATAAACCCTAACTGTATTTATCAGAGGAATCTTTTCTGGGTCTACTCAGGCATTAAGAAGAAACTCAATTTTAAAAGTTTTGATGCCTGCAGGTAATTTTATTAATAAGGGCAGGTGGATTTATTTGTAATTTAAATGTAAAAAATGCAAGATTCTATTATTCAGCAAATTAAAGATAAGTTAGATATTGTTGAAGTTGTGGGAAGCTATTTGAAACTTCAGAAAACAGGCATTAACTACCGTGCTATTTGTCCTTTCCATTCTGAAAAAAACCCTTCCTTTTTTGTTTCTCCAAGCAGGCAAATGTTTAAATGCTTCAGCTGTGGCGAAGGAGGGAGTATTTTTGATTTTATAATGAAAATTGAGGGAGTAGAATTTGGCGACGCTTTGAAGATTCTAGCTGATAGGGCGGGAGTGGAATTAAAAACAGATAGAAGTTATAAACAGTTTAAAACTATCCGTCAGCGCTTTTATGAAATGTATGAACTTTCCTGCTTATTCTTTGAAAAACAACTCTCAGCTTCTTCTAAAGGCGGCAAGGAGGCAGAGGAATATCTTCTAAAGCGCGGCCTTAAAAAAGAAACTATAAAAAAATGGCGCTTGGGGTATGCGCCCAACCAGTGGACAGCTTTGTCTGATTTTCTAGTAGGCAAGGGGTATACGAGAAAAGAGCTTGTTAAGGCCGGTTTAGCTGTGCAAAAGGGCAGCAAGTCTTATGATCGCTTCCGCGGCAGGATAATGTTTCCCATATTTGATTTGAATTCACAAGTTGTTGCTTTCGGTGCCAGAGTTATGCCCGGAAAAGAGTCAATAGCAAAATATATAAATAGTCCGGCGACGATGCTTTATGATAAAAGCCGTATTTTATACGGCCTTAACTTTGCCAAAAAAAGAGTGCGGGAAGAGAATTTTATTATTTTAACCGAAGGCTATATGGACACTATCTTGTCTCATCAAGCTATGGTGGAAAATACAATAGCAGCAGCCGGGACAGCCCTTACTAAAACCCAATTAAAGATAATTAAAAGATATACAGAAAACCTTTATATTTCTTTTGATATGGATTCTGCAGGAGAAATGGCAACAAACAGAAGTATAGAATTAGCCGAAGAAGAAGGTTTTAATATAAAAACGATTCTGCTTCCTAAAGACAAGGATCCGGCAGATATAATATTGGAAAATCCTGAAATATGGCGCGAAAGGATAAAAAAAGCCGAAGATGTTTTTGATTTCTATTTCCAATATGCTTTTTCTAATTTTGACAGCCGTACTCCAAACGGGCAAAAGAAAATATCCCAATTTCTTTTGCCGAAAATAGGGAGTATTGCTAATAAAATTGTTCAGGCGCATTGGGTGAAAAAATTAGCAGAGGGGCTTGGAGTAGACGAAGAACCTGTATGGGAAGAGTTGAAAAGAATTACCAAAAAAGAAGAACTTAAAGAAAGCTTAAGTTCAAAACAAGAACAGGATGGTTCAGGGTTAAAAGCAAATACCTCAAAACAAAAAGAAGCAGATAAAAATAGAAAAAGGCTTTTAGAGGAAAGAATCTTATTTTTAGCGCTTAAAAACAGTAAAAATTTTGAAAAAGTAGGAGAAGAAGATATAAATTTGTTTTCTCCTCTTCTTAAACAGATATTTTTAATTTTACAGAAAGCCAAAGGAGCGGCGGCGAGAAAAAAAGCTTTAGAGAAAGTCGAGAAAGACAACAATGAGATAAAAAAAGTTTTAGACGAAGCGCTTTTTATGGGTGAAATTGAGGACTTTGGCGCTGAAGAAGGTGAGGCTGCTGAAATTATGGAAAAAGAAATAGAAATTTGCCTGCAGGAGTTCAGAAAAGCCGCTATAAAAGAAAGACTAGAATTTTTGGAGAGAGAAATAAGGTTGTGTGAAAAAAACAAAGAAGAGAAAAAACTATTAAAACTGGTAGAAGAATTTAATTCAATAAGTAAAAAATTGAAGGCTTTTAATTAAACAAAAAAGACAAGTAATGTCCTAAAAAACCTTTTTAAAGATTTTATAATTATTGTATAGTAATAATATATAAAGGCTTAAAGTTGTTAAATTTATGGCTGATAAAAAGGGTTTAAAAAAACAAAAGAAGGGAGTTAGGGTGGTGAGAGGCAGGAAAACAGGAGAAAGGAAGGAAGAGAGAAAACAAAAGAAAAAAGAGGTGAAAACAGGAAAGAAGAAAAGAGGGCAGATAAAGAAGAAGGAAAGCAAGCAGAAAGTTTCTGCTAGAAAATCTTCACGGGATCGCCGGAAAGTAAAACAGAAGGTTTCTAAACCTAAAAAAAATATAAAAAGGAAAGGCAGTAAAATAGCTAAAGCCAAAAAGACAGAAACTATTAGAAAATTCAAGAAAAGTGTTTTTCCGCAAGAAAAAATGGCAGAAATCATTGAAAAAGGGCAGAAAAGAGGATTCATTACGGACAGAGAAATAATTTCTTACTTCCCTGAAATAGAAAAAGATATTAAAGGCCTGGATGAGTTTTACAGTCTTTTAGAGGAAAAAGGGATTAAAGTTTTGTTTAGAAAGTCTCTCTTAGACGACAATGTTGGGGTTAAAAAAAGAAAGACAAAAATTTTGCCTAAGATAGACTCTATCCAGATGTATCTTAAAGAAATAGGGAAGATCCCTATGATTAAAGCCTGGCAAGAAAAGGAACTGGCAAAACGCATTGAAAAAGGGGATATAGAGGCTAAAAACAGTTTAGTTAAAGCCAATCTGCGGCTTGTTGTTTCTATTGCTAAAAGATATGTTGGCCGTTCTCCTAATCTGACTATTCTTGACTTGGTGCAGGAGGGAAACATTGGTTTACTTAAGGCAGTGGAAAAATTTGACTGGCGGCGTGGATATAAATTCTCTACTTATGCTACTTGGTGGATAAAGCAGTCTATAACGAGGGCTCTTGCTGATCAGTCAAGGACAATAAGGATACCAGTCCATATGGTAGAGACAATTACTAAGTACGAGACGACGCGCAAGAAGCTCATGCAGGAGTTGGGAAGAGAGCCCTTGCCAGAAGAAATAGCTTCGGAGATGCAAGTAGAAGTAAGCAAAGTTCATCAAATAATGCGCATTAAACAGAAAACTGTTTCCTTGGAGATGCCTGTGGGCGAAGACGAGCGCGACAGCATATTGGCTGAGTTTATTAAAGACGAGACGACCCCTGATCCTTCTGTGCCGGCAGCGAGGAATTTGCTGAAAAAAAGATTGGCTGAAATATCCAGTGAGCTGACTGACAGAGAAAAAAGAATTTTATCTATGAGGTTTGGCCTGGAGGATAATATAATTCATACTTTGGAGGAAGTAGGCAAGGAATTTAAAGTGACTCGGGAGAGGATAAGGCAAGTGCAGGCTAAGGCTTTAGAGAAGATTCGTAAGCTTGAAGCTATAAAAAAGTTGAAAGATTACTAATTATTAATTTCAAAGCTTGAAAAAAACAGGAACAGCTTGTAATATGAAAAAAGATAAAAGGTTTTAGGATTTTACTTTTCCGGCGTGGCGCAATGGTAGCGCGGGGGCCTGTTAAGCCCTAGGTTGTAGGTTCGAATCCTACCGCCGGAGCCATATTTAACGATACGAACTCGGAATTTTAAGACGAAAAGTTTCGCTCACCCGCCCTTTTCGGGCGGACCCGCTTTTAAAAATTATTCTTTCTCGTTTTTTTATAAAAGTCGTCACTTGACAGCGATTTTGAATTTTCGTTGAACATCGTGATCAAGAGAAGTTTTTCGCAGGAAAATTTGGAGAAATGCCGAGCTGAGGCATTTTCCGTTTAAGCCCTGTTAAGTGAGGGTGAGCCGAAGGCGAAAGCGCAGCGTCCCCAAGCAACTGAAAGGAGCGCAGGGTAATTGTTAGCGCCGTATTAAACTTTTAATTGGACTTTGGAATTAAGTTTGTTTCAATTATAATTTTTTTTGTTTTTTCTATTCCATGAGAATACAATTCAAGTAATTTTGATTTATTTGTGCAAAAGGGAGAGAAATTAAAATCTGGTTCAATTATGTTAATGTTGGGCTTTTTGCAATATTTTTGCAATTTTTTCATCTCTGATATTATATTTAGTTTGTTTAAAACAAAAACCTTTCTAAAAAAACAGAATAGCAATATTGTCCAGAAAAAATTTCCAACAATTGATTTAATAGAATTTCTATTTTTTACAGGATTATTAAAAATTAAATATATTTTTTTATCATTATTCTTATCTATTATTTTCTCTAAAAAAGGATCTATTATCTTTGACAGGGTATCGCCATCAGAATATCTCTTATTTTTAATATTAACTAATTTTGGATAAAAAGGGACAACTGCGGAAGTCGCTTGTAATTTTTTTAAAATATCTTTTTTCCCATCAAGATATTCTTCTTTTTTAGAGTCAATATTAAAACATCTAATAAAAAAATCTATTTGCGACTTGGAAATTTTTTCTGTTTCGAGTTTCTTTTTGTTTTTTTCCACATCTATTAAATAGTCTATATCTACTAAATTTTCTATTTTTGCTTTATTGGTGAAGACATTAAATATAAATTCAAACAAAAATTTTAATTTTGAAGACATTATAAATCTATTATCTATTAGGTCTTCATAATAAATGCTAGCGCCGAGTTTAGTGTCTTTTGCTAGAAAATAAGCTGCGTTATGAGCTCCAGCAGAAATAGCATAAATACTATGAACTCTATTATAAAAATTTAGTTCCTGTAAGGCTGTCACAACGCCAGCACCAAATATACCACTCATAGTTCCCCCGAAAAAAATAAATATACAATCTTGCTTCATAACAAAATAAATTATTTTAAAGTTTATAATGTTTTCTTAATTCTAAAGTTTTTTATTACTTATGTAGGTGCTAACAATTATTTCATATAACATCGCGATTATCTGAAGTTTCACGAAGTGAAATTTTGGGATTTTTCGCAGGAAAATCCCAGATAATCGCTGTTATGTGGTGAGCCTGCAAGGCGAACGAGGGAGCAAAGCGACCGACAGTATGACGCAGGAACCGCCGTTACTTAGAAAATTTTTTAATTAATAAATAGATTAATATTGAAATAATCGCACTTGGGATAATTCCGACTGCTAACATTTCAAAACCCCTATGGCCACTTGGACATGGAGGGCAATAAGCAGGAGGACTGGGGCATGGTTTACAAAAAGCATGCCATTGCATAAAGAAGAAACCAACTGCGAAAAAGATTATTTCAATTAATATGAATAATATAATTGGAAACCAAATTGATTTAAGAAATTTTCTCATATAATTATGGATGAATTAAGAATTATATAAATATTTCTATGACTTCGATCATGTTAGAATTAGAGGCGGTTCCGAGTAATATTGCACATAACAAGTTTTAAATGCACCTTTCTAAAGTTTATTTAAAATCGTCCTTTTTGTATAATAATTTGTGTAATCATAAATGTTTTATGAAAACACAATTTTGAACAACCAGAATTGAGCGTGACCCGATGTATAATCTTGAACGTGAACTTAAAATTCGCGGTTTTAGTCGTAAAACCATCAAAGTCCACCTACATTATAACAAAAAATTTCTAAGTTTTACAAGAAAAATCCCAAAAAAAATTAATAATGAAGATATTAAAAAATACTTGGAATATCTGTCTAATAGGCAAGTTTCTAATGCAACTTTGAATTTAGTGATTAATGCTCTGACGTTTTATTATACTCAAATTCTTAAAAGAAGGTTCTTTCGAGACATAAAACATCTCAAGAAAGAAAAACGATTGCCGGTTGTCTTAACTAAAGCCGAAATTAGAAGAATGCTGAAAGTAACAAAAAATCTAAAACATAAACTGCTAATGGAAATTATGTATACCTCGGGTTTGAGAATTTCTGAAATTATTAAACTGAAGATAAAGGATGTTGATTGAAAAGAAGGAATTATCAGAGTCAATTTAAGTAAAGGTAAAAAAGATCGGCAAACTATTCTTTCAAAAAGAGCAATTAAAGATTTACAAGTTTATTTGCAGAGGAGAAGCAATGAGAATCCATATGTGTTCCCTGGGGCTCAAGATAAGGGTTATTTATCTGCGAGATCTGTCCAGAAAATTGTTTTGCGAGCAGCAAAATTAGCTGGCATTAAAAAGGATATTTCTTGTCATAACTTGCGCCATAGTTTTGCTACTCATTTATTGGAAAAAGGCGTTGATATTAGGTATATTCAAAAGTTATTAGGCCACAAAAGATTAGAAACAACTCAAATTTATACCAAAGTTTCTACTCAAAAATTAAAAGAAATTGGTAGCCCTTTAGATGACTTATAAAAAAACGAGAAAGAATAATTTTTAAAAGCGGGTCCGCCCGAAAAGGGCGGGTGAGCGAAACTTTTCGTCTTAAAATTCCGAGTTCGTATCGTTAAATCTGGCTCCGTGTCTTGGACGAAATCCGAACTTTCTTCCAGCAAAATCCGCAGGATTTTGCTGATTGACCCACCCAGCGGCTCGCCCCGCTTACCGCGGGGCAGGCAAAGCCCGCAAAAATTGAAACATCTTTTAATGGGTGCGCGCAAAAAATCTTTTCAATTAAGGAAACAATTTTTGCGGGCTTTGCTTCCTT
>CAYNRT010000024.1:0-7422 GCA_964399945.1 uncultured Candidatus Saccharibacteria bacterium
GTCGCCGAAATATGCTTGTGCTGCAGACGAGGTTTGCCAGAATGGATATTGCGTTCCCACTGGTTCTGACGAATGTTCATACAGCGGACAGAGAAAATGTCCGGACAGCAGCCATTACCAAGTCTGCGGCAATTACGACCAAGACAATTATTTGGAATGGTCGCCGAAATATGCTTGTGCTGCAGACGAGGTTTGCCAGAATGGATATTGCGTTTCTTCCTGTTCTAACGAGTGTTCTTACAGCGGACAAAAGGAGTGTTATGGAGACGGTTACCGCATTTGCGGCAACTACGATTCTGATTCCTGCTTGGAATGGTCCAACACTTATTCTTGTGTAGAAAGCACGGCTTGTGGTTACGGTGTTTGTTCCAGCGAGCAAAGGCCTCAATGGTATTGTTCAGGAGGCGAATGCCTTTATACGTGCTATTATGACTCTGCCTGCGGCCAGGGAAACGGCTATACCGCTTGTTATGACAATGATTTGTATTGGTTTAATAGTTTAGGGCAGAAACAGTACAAAAGCCAGGAATGCGGCTCTGATTACTGTAGTGGCTACGGAAGCTTATATTGCTACGGCGGCAATGTGTACCAGCAAAGAACATGCTACCATAAAGGCTGTGCCGGAAGCGCCTGTTATACAAACACTTACACTCAAGCAGTTTTAGTTGAAGAATGCGGACAGAACGAAAAGTGTATTGACGGCAGGTGCGTTGAAGAACAACCTCAATGCGAATGCCAGTCCGGACCCTGCTGCGACGGGTGTCACTTTAGAAGCTCTTCGGTTGTTTGCGACAGTGAAACCGACTATATTTACGGATGTCCTTGGGGGACTGGTTGCGGTTCAGCTGTAGGGAAAAAAGCGAAAACGCGGTTCCGTTATTGCTCAGGAAATGACGCTCAATGTTCAGGTAGATGGGGAAGTTGGGAAACTTCTTTAAACTGGCTTGTAAGCGAGAGTTGTGCTGAAAGTCAAGTTTGCGACGAAAGCGAAGGAACCTGTAAAGAGAAAGCATCCTGCCCTGTTAATCCACCGATTCCTCCAGTGCGGTATTATAAAGCCTGCTATGACAATGATTTGTATTTATTCAATCAAAAAGGCGAAAGAATTAGGAAATACAGGGATTCTTCTGACAATAATTCCTGCACACTTGATTCCTGTAAAGACGGAAAAATAATTAATGATTTGAAGTGTGATGGATCAACTTGCCCCGTGGGCTCAAATGATTATTGCGAACATTGCGCTCATTGTGGAGATAAAGTATGTAATTGCGGAGAAACCCTTTGTTCTTGTTCGGATGATTGCCGAACAAACCCCCTTAAAGTTTCTATTCTAGGAAAAAAAGCAAAACTTTCTTCTTTATGGAGCAGAGAGGTTGAATTAACTCCCGGAGAAAAGGCTAATTTTTTGGCGGCGGTGGTAAACTTGGGAGAAGAAAGTTTAGAGGATGTTTTGGTTCGCATAGATTTGCCTAATAATGTTGCGGTTGATGGAAATATTTATTTAAACGGTGCCGAAGTAAAGGACAGGATAAGCACCGGCATTAATTTAGGCAATATGCCGGCTGGCGAAACAGTTTTCCTTAGTTTTAATGTAAAAGCTAAGCAGAAACCTGAAGAGAAATCCGGAATTGTTTTTGCCGAAGCTTCTGCAGGAGATGACTTTTCTTCAGACAGGGCAGAGATAGCTCTTGTTGGTTCCAGCCGCGGTCTGGCTTTTGCCGGAATAAATTGGACAAGCAGTTTTTGGAGTGTTCTTCTGTTTATACTGATTATTCTTGTTCTTTTTAGTATAATCTATTATTTAATCGGCAAGTTTTGGCCCAAGCCGCGTATTAAGCAAAAAGTTTTTAAGAAATAGAACACCACAAAACCTGCCTTGCTGGGCAGGTTTTTTGGTATGTTTAATTACCTATAAAAACAGATATCCTAGGGCAAGTATGATTAAAAGTATTATCAGAGAGATAAACCCCTTTTTCATCTTTTCTCTTAAAAAAGGGGAAGAGGGCAGAATATTTAAAGCCTTGCCGGACAGACGAGGCCTTTTTAGTTTTATTTTATTTTTAATTTTAAACTGCCGGATAAGTTTAATTTTAGGGGAAGGAAACTTCTTTAAAAAATTGAATTTCTTTCTTTTTAAGGAGATAAAGACAAGAATTCCGCTTAATTCACTTATTGTCCGTTTTTTCTCCTGAAATATTTTTTTAAGAGCGCGAGCAGTGCGCGCTTGCTTAAATTTTTTAAAAAACTTGTATTCCCATAGAGAGTTAAAAAGATTAGCGTTTACTATCAACAGACGATCGTTTTCATTAAGCTGGCCTTTGAATATGTCTGAGAAAACTTTTTCTTCTCCACAAATACCTTCAGCACCGCTAATATCAAATATTTCTCTTCCCCGGTAAAGAATAACCTTAAAATCTCCTTTTTGGGTAAAAAAGCACTGCCGCTTGCGGGTAATAGCTAAAATTAAAAGTTCGCTTATTTCTTTTAAGCATGAAGAATGAGTAAAAGCAGGAAAGCATTTTTTAAAGCAATCTTCTTCTTTTATTTTGCCATCACTGCTTTTGTAATAACTTTCTTTAATTTTTTCTGCTGTTTCTTTCAGTTTTTCTATTCCTTTTCTGCTGTTTTCTGTCTTTCCCAAAATGCAGAGAATGCCTAAATTTTCTTCTTTAATTTCAGAAGGTTTGTAGCAAAAGCTGTCAAAATATGGCTCTTTTTTAGATCTTAAGAATATTGCTCGCCTTGGTCTGTTAAAATAGAATTGAAATACTTCCATATTTTTTTATTCTGCTTTTATTCTTACCGTAAAAAATATTTTTTGCAATACTTCAAAAGCATATCTTGCTTTATTTTTTTTAGGAAAATAGTAAAATAGCAGAAAGGGCAATTAGCTCAGCTGGCTAGAGCGTCCGCTTCACACGCGGGAGGTCGCAGGTTCAAGTCCTGCATTGCCCAAATTTTCTTGATTAAAACATTGAGTTTGGCGATAATATAAAAAGAGACTCTGAGTTGTCTTGTTTTAATTGCTATGGCAAAATTAAAAGCTTCAAAAAGTCTTTTTCTAAAATGGCTGCAATGGCGTTATCTAAAAGTGCCGAAAGACATAGTGGGGATTTGGGGGAACTTCTTCTCCTTTATCGCGGATTATTTCTCAGTTAAACTGCTTTTCAAAGCCCTTTTTGCCCACTGGCGGAAGCAATATTTGCATTATGGAAAAGCATTTAATTTAAAAAGATACAGTTATGTTTTTTTGTCAAACCTTAGCTCCAGAGTTATAGGATTTGTTGTGCGCATTTCACTTATCATTTTTGCTGTTGCCTGCGAAGTTTTTATTGCCGCAGCCGGCCTTGTTTTGCTTTTTCTTTGGATTTTTCTTCCTTTATTTGTCGGAGCAGGGATTTTTCTAAGTTTTAAAATTTTAGGATTATGGTAATAAATCTTAAAGAGGCTCCTATTTATATTGCTTTACGAGCTGAAAAAAACCCTTTGTTTTATTTAAGAAAATTTTTTAAATTTTCTGCGGGTTTGTTGTTTTTTTTATTAATCTTGGCGGCATTTACAGGAACAGTTTCTGGGTCTTTTTCCGCAGATGGAATTAAACAGCTTGCTGCCGGAGCTTTTTTAGCCTTGCTCTGCTGGGCAGTTTTTTTTGAGGTATGCCTTTTTTTCAACGATAAATTGCGAAAACCGCCTCTTTCTTGCTCATTGGAAAAAGCACTAGCGGCACAAGCCGACTTTAATGCAGCTTCCTTTTTCGATTTTTCAGCGGCAAAAATATATCAAAGAGCTATACGGAAAGCGCGCAAAGCAAAGCTTGCCAAAGCTTCTCCGTCCTTTCTTTTGTGGGCTTTACTTGACTCCGGTTTTCCGGAGATTGAGTTTATCTTTAATCGAATGGAAATGTCTGTGGCCGAAGTAAAAAAGGTTTTTAAAAAAGCTGGCTTTCAGGAGGGAGGAAGAATAGAGGAAGCTGTTGAGAAAGCACTGAAAGCGGCTAAACAGCGAGGCGGAGAAAGAGTTTGTCCGGCCGATTTTTTAGCAGGGCTTGTTAGTGTTGAACCCTTTTTGCGCCAGCTCATGATTTTAAACGATGTTGGCGAAGAGGATATAATTTCTCTAACTTATTGGTACAAGCGCGCTTTGGCACGTGCTGAAAAAAACAAAAAGTTTTGGGAAAAAGAGAATTTAGCAAGAAAGGGTTCTATAGCTTCGGATTTGGCTGCAGGTTTTTCGCCAACCCTAGACAAATATTCTTTTGACTGGCGCGAAGTGGTGAAGAAAAGCGGATTGAGGGAAATTGTAGGTCATCAGCGAGAAATTGCAGAAGTAGAGCGGGCACTTTCTAAAGAGGAGATAAACAACGCTCTCATTATTGGAGAGCCAGGCAGCGGTAGGAAAAGTGTGCTAAGAGCGGTTGCCCAAAACAGTTTTATCGGAAAAAGTGGTGAAAAATTAAAACAAAAGCGGTTTTTAGAATTTAATTTAAGCCTTCTTTTTGCTGATAGCGCGTCTTTGGAAGAGGCAGAACACCTTTTAGAAAAATGTTTCCAGGAAGCTTTATCTGCCGGAAACATAATATTGGTAATTAAAAATATAGAGAACTTTATTGTTCCGCTGGCAAAACCAGGCAGCAGGGATATTTCTTCTCTTCTTTCTGAATACTTGCGTTTTCCTAATTTTCAGGCGGTAGCCATTACAACTTACAGCGGCCTACATAATGTTCTTGAGAAAAAGCCTTATCTGCTAAACCTTTTTGAAAAAGTAGAAGTTCAAGAAATTTCTCAAAGGGAAGCTCTTGTTGTTCTTGAAGACATAACGCCGTTTTTTGAAAAGAAGTATGATAAGTATATTACTTACAAAGCTTTACGGGAAATAACTGAATTAAGCGCGCGTTATTTATCTGATTTCCCCTTTCCGCAGAAAGCCTTGCGCTTGTTAGATGAAGCTGTAAGCTGGTTGGTAAGACAGCCCCGAAAAAAAGTTCTTTTAGCCGAAGATGTGAAAAAAATAATTTCAGGCAAAACAGGCATTCCTTTAGAAGCTATTGAAGAGGAAGAAAAGGAGAAACTTCTGCATTTGGAAAAATTAATACACCGGCGCATAATTAATCAAGAAGAGGCGGTCTCTCAAATAAGTGCGGCTTTGCGAAGGGCGCGTGCTGAAGTAAAAACGAGGAGAGGTCCTATTGGGAGTTTTCTGTTTTTAGGGCCTACTGGAGTCGGAAAAACAGAAACAGCTAAAACCTTAGCTTCCATTTATTTTGGTTCAGAGGAAAAAATGATAAGGATGGATATGTCTGAATTCCAATCTGTTAAAGATGTTAAGCGGATTATAGGGGCAAGCGGGGAAAGTGGTTTGCTTACAACAGCCGTCAAAGAAAATCCCTTTTCTCTGATTCTTCTGGATGAGATAGAAAAAGCGCATCCGAATATTTTAAATCTCTTTTTGCAAATGATTGATGAGGGCTGGCTTACTGATGGTATGGGCCGGAAGATAAAGTTCCAGAACACAATAATTATTGCAACTAGTAATGCTGGCGCTGAATTGATTCGTCAAGACATTGAAAAAGACAGGAAGCTGGATATAATTAAGAATGAGCTCCTAGATTATCTTTTTAAAGAAAAAATATTCCGGCCGGAGTTCATTAACCGTTTCGACGGAGTAGTGGTCTTTAAACCCCTTAGCAGGCAAAATCTAATGGATATCTCTGTTTTAATGCTGGGAAAAATTGTTTCCGGACTGAAAGATAAAGGTATAAATCTCGAGATTACGGAAAAATTAAAGAAGAGGATAGTAGAATTAAGTTATTCACCCCAATTTGGAGCGCGGGAAATGAAACGAGTAATTCAAAACAAAATTGAGAATCTGCTTGCCACAGCTCTTTTAAGCGGCGATATAAAAAGAGGAGACCGTATTATAATAAAAGTCGTAAAGGATAATTTTGTAATACAGCATACAAATAAATTATGAGAATAAAAAAACCTTTTCTTACTTTAATAATTTGTTTTGCCGCACTTGTTTTAATAGGCGGCATATTATGTGCGGCCAAGATCTGGAAACCTTTTTCTGCTCCGAAAGGCAATGTTGAAGCAGTTTCAAAAGCTATAGAACGAACATTTCAGGTTAATTCTCTTAAAACAAACGGCAAAATTCATTTTTCTGCCCGGGACGAGGAGAAAAGCGCGTTTATAGAATCTATTTTTTCCCAAAAGTCAGAAGAACTAAGAGGCTATAATCCTAAAATTGAAAGCGTTTTTAATCTAAGCATTGGGTCAGCCGGCATTACTTTAAGAGCAGAGGGGAAATTAGCGGTTTTGGGCAATGATGTTTATATAAATCTTACCTCTCTTCCCGCTTCCTCTTCTTTACTTTTCGGTGCCGATCTAAGCAAAATTAAGGGCAAGTGGTACAAGATAAATAGGGAGGAAGTAGCTGGTATTACGGGAATAAATATAAATTCCGAAACAGAAAAAGAAAGGGAGAAATTAAAAGAGCTTGAAGAAAAAGCAAAAGCAATTATATGCCGCGGTAATATTTTCCAGATAGAAAAGAATTTAGGGACAGAAATGATTAAAGGCGTGAAGACAACGCATTATGTGCTTGCTTTCAGTAAAGACGGTTTTAAAAAATCTATACCTGAACTCCTCAAAACTGTTGCTGAATATATTCCTGAAGACCGGCGGCAAGAGTATGATCAAAATCTGCAGAAGTTCTTAGATGATTTTTCCCAGAACTTTGACGAACTTTGGAAAACTGTTTCGCTTTTCCGTTTTGATTTATGGGCGGATCGTTTTGTTAGAAGAGTAAAATTAGAAAAAACATTTTCTAGTACTCAAAACTTTTCTCCGAAGCTTGCCGAAGGGAATATTCAGGCCGAGATAAAAATTGACCTTTACTTTTCTGATTTTGGAAAGAAATTCAACATAAATCCACCGAAAGAATACAAGAAAATTAGCGATATGCTTTTGGAGATAACCGGCGGGGCGGAGTAAAATTGCGTTGTCGAAGCAGGATTTGTTTGTTGAATCTAGCAGTAAAAATCCGGCGGGGGAGTTTCTTTGCCGGATTTTTTTACTATTTTAAACTTTTACTTGTTTGACTTTAAAAGAATTTTATACTATAATTATAAAACTACAGCAGGTAATAACAGCAGTAAAAATGTAAAAAATGACGAAAAAATTGAAACAGTTTTTTATTCCAAACAAAGAAAATAATTTCCGGCCAAAATTTTTAGAGAGTCGCGGAATTGTTTGCGCAGTACTTATTATTATCCTTTTAAAGATAGCACTGGTTCCTTTTTTAGCTTATTTCTCTAAAACAGACTTGTTCGCCTATATAAGTAGAACTGCGATAATAGATATGCTCAATAAAGATCGAAGGGTTGCTGGTTTACCTTTGTTAAAAGAGAATCCAGTTTTGGCT
>CAYNRT010000025.1:0-7243 GCA_964399945.1 uncultured Candidatus Saccharibacteria bacterium
AGGAATTTTGTTCCTTTTTTGAACTGCTTTTATTTGTTTTACAGCTTTTTTTTGAAATTCTCCCGAACTAAAGCTTTTATCCGGGGGCAATATTCCCAGCAGATGATGCCGAATACCGCTAGTTTCTTTCACCTTTATTTTATTAGTACCGATATCCATTTCTTTGTATATCTGTCTGGAATCTGCTGAGATAATTTCGCCGTTGAATTTTTTGGCAAGTTTTACTGCTAAAGTGCTTTTGCCAGCTGCTGTAGGTCCTAAAATGACAATAAGTTTGTTTGACATAAGCGGAATAGTACAATAAAAAATAAAAAGTATTTATAGCCGGTTTTTGCTGTGCTAACGATTTGAACCGCAAATCCTTCCCTCTAATCCCCAGGCAAGAGCTTTGGTTATATCGACTTTGACAAATTCACCTAATAAAGTTTTACTGCCCTTGAAACGTACGGTTTTGTAGTGAAAGGACTTGCCAAACAAATATCCTTTTTTATATTCAAACGGCAAAACAGTTATTTTTTTTCCTATAAAAGCCTTGTTCCTCTTAAGGGCGGATTTCTGTAGAAATTCAGAAAGTTTTTTTTCACGCTGTTTTTTCTCTTCTTTAGGTACATTGTCCGGCATTTTTGCTGCTTTGGTGCCTGATCGCGGCGAATACTGGGCAATGTAAGCCATATCAAAGCCGATTTTCTTAAAGATTTTTATGGTATTTCTAAATTGTTTTTCTGTCTCACCGGGAAATCCGACAATAATATCTGTTGAAAGAGCTATGGTTTTCTCTAGCCCTTTTCTGTATTTTCGAAAAGCTTTTCTAATCTTTTCTACCAGGGCGACATATTCTTCAATACTGTATCCGCGCTCCATCTTTTTTAAAATTTCATTGTCTCCGCTTTGCAAAGGCAGATTTAGATAAGGATTAAATTTCTCTGATTCTGCTATTGTTTTAATTAACTTATCATTAAAAAAAGCAGGATGAGGAGATGTGAACCTTAGCCAGAACTTGCCGGGAAAAGAATTTACTTGTTTTATTATTTCAGCGAGACCTATGCGCGGATTAGAAGGGGAGCGATAAGAATTAACAATTTGGCCTAAAAGCCAGATTTCTTTATATCCTTTTTGTGTTAAACTCTTTGTTTCTTTAATAATTTCTGTATGCGGTCGACAGATTTCTTTTCCGCGTGTAAAAGGAACGGCACAGTAAGAGCAATACATACTGCAACCGTTTGATAACGGAATGGATGCACTAAAACGGGACGAATAGAGAGGTTCTATTTGGAAGAAAGAGGAAAAAGGCGTGTCTTTCCCTTCAAAGTGGCTGGCAATAACTTTTTCCCATTTTTTCAACTCTTCTTTTTTTAAAATATAATCAATTTTTTCTGAAAGTTTTCTTTTGTCTTTAGACAATATACATCCTGTAGCAATTGTTTTAAGTCTTGGATTTCTTTTCTTCAGCTCTTTGAATTTGGGAATAAGGCCGTAAATGCGATCAACCGCTGACTGCCGCACAGAACACATATTTGCAACTATTAAATCCGCTTCTCCCATTTTTTCTGCCTTTTGCCATCCTTTTTTTTCCAATAAACCAGCGATTCTTTCACCGTCGCTCTTATTCATTTGGCAGCCATAGGTAATAATATGATATTGTTTTGTTGCCATAGTTGCTAATGTTATATAATAGCAAACCCGATTTATTCCGCAATGTTTTTTTAAAAGCAGAAGCAAAAAAGCGGGCTTTGATTCCCGCTTTTTTTACTGCCTTGCTTCCTTGTGTTTTAATCGTTTGCTGAAGGAAGCAGGCCTGTGCACCGCCAATTTATACTAACTTCTTTGGTTAAAGCGTTTACAACACAGATTGGATGGCACATTTTTTTATCCAGTTTTTTTGCTTTCCAGATATGGTCAAAGACTCTTAATTTCATCCACCAAGTATTTGTTGCTGCATTGTAAAGGACTATCTCTCCAACCTTGCCAATTTCAGCACACTTGCTTTTTAGGGCGATACGCCTTGCTTCGCTTAGCCTTATTCTTTTAGCGCCTTTTTGCTGGTTTAATTTTAAATTTTTATTCTCCAGTCTTTGTTCTGCTTTTCTTAATGCTTGGGCTGCCGGCCTACCTTTCATTTTAAGAGCAAGGCGGCGTATAATCGCTTTTTTCTTTTCAGTTTTTCCGCTGATTTTTTCGACATACTCCTCAAATCTTTTTCTCTGTTCCTCAGGCATATTCTCCAGTTTCTTTTTAAGCTTTTCGCTTATTCTTTCTCTAGCAGCTTTGATTTCTTCTTTAATATCTTCCGGAGAATTTTCTTCCATTCTTTCCAGCAATTCTATAGCTTTAAAATCTTTAAAACGACTGCCCTTTATAGCGTTTAAGTTTTTTTCGAGCCGTTCCCTTATCTTTTCTTTTTTTCCGCTAAGCTTAAGCATTACTTCTTTAAACCTTTGGAGATGCCGCTTTCTTGCTTCTTTAATTCTGCTTATCGTGCTGGAGGCAATATTAGGATTGTTTTCTAATTTTTCCAATATTCTTTGGTGAAGAGCCTGATGTTGGATAAATTTATCCAAAAACCGCTCCACCTTAGGATTGTTTTCTGCCTTGGCTTTTATCTTTTCAATATTCTTTTTTATCTTATCCATTTCCTGCTTATAATTTTCAATTGCTTTTTTAAGAATTTCGGAGTTTTGTGTTTTTTCAGCAAGCTTTTTTGCTTCTAATAATTTTTCTGAGGCGAATTTCTCCCTTAACTTTGCTCGGCGCAGAGGACCGAAGGCAAACAGACCTCTAATTGCTCTTCTCCATTTAGTTAAGAAGTAGAAACGGCTTGTGGGAAGGATTTTTGGTTCTCCTACATTCAATTCCTGCGCACTTATATTTTCATCAGCGGAAACTTCGTTTTCTATTACTGTTGTAGAAGCTGGCGTTTCGCTGTTTGCGGCGGAGCCGTTTTCTGTTTCAACTGCTGAAACAGAAGAAACAAATGTTAAGAAACTTATTAAAGCAATCGCTGATAAGAAACAGAAAGCAGTTTTAAATGATTTATTAGACATAGTTAGGGTTTATTTATTGTTTAAAATAAAACCTTTTCTTCATTTTAGTTTTTAAACGCAATTCTGTCAAACTCTGATTAACATATCTTCGAAATTGTTTACTCTGGAATGCCAATGGTGCTTTTTTGGTTTCTGACGACCCGAACATAAGCTTCGCTGGACAGTGAGTTTAGACTTGAGGTACCCGGTAATGACCAAAGGTCGACTATCCAAGCTTTTGAAAAGGAGGCGCCAGAGGGAACAGCTTCGGTCGTGGCCGACCATTGCCTGTTTTTGCCATTATTAATACGGCCAGCGAGACCAACAATTTCTCTTATATTTGGCAGGCGCCAATCAGAATAACCGGCCATATTTGAGTTGAGGGCTGTTTGAACCGCTTTTTCCCAGCTAACGCCGGTTTCTATACCCGAAGCAGGATCTTTATATCCGATGCCACTTATATTTTCTTTTGCCCATATTAAACCAGTGCATAAATCTGTTTCTGTGCCGTCACCATTATCTTTTAAATTAAGTTGGCACCCTGTTGAGCCTTCTTCCATGTTTGTTGCTGGGACAAGAGAATTATTTTGATTGGTTTCAGGACCGCGTACAGGCCGAAAATGAAGACAGGAATTATTTAAGCTTGATTCTGACTGAATTTTTCCATCTTTAAAGTCTATAATTATAATTTTTTTGTAAGGCGGCGAGGAAAAGGCTATGCCAGGTATATTTTTATAAGAAGAAGACCAATGGGGTGAGGAAACAGTGTTTGAGAAATAGTTTGAATTAACAGCAGGGTCTGTGCGGCTATAGTCAACAATGGATTGCAATTCTTTGTAATTTGGCAAGCGCCAGTCGTCATATTTTACGCCATTATGACTGGAACAAATTTCTGTAGTGGTTGATGTAGTGTTAGCGCTTGGAGTTGAACTTGATGAGGAAGTGTTTGTGCTTGAAGCTGAAGATAGAAAAACGCCATCATTGCAGAGAATAAGATTTTCAGCAAACTCTTTAGCGCCTTCCCATGTCAAAGGGTTGCCGTTATTGGCTCCGGCTCCGGCACCGTCTTTAACCCAAATTAGGCCTGTATCCAAATCAAGAATTGTGCCGTCACCTTTATCTTCAAAACCAGGATAGCTTTGACTGAAGGTGTTGTTTGAAATTTCAGAAACAGCATCCAATTGATTAATTGTTTTTACAGCAAAGAAATAAGTTTTTTCAGAATCCAAACCGCTTATTGAAAATTTCTCAATTTTACCTTTTTCTTGCGGCACGAGCAGGTTTGTAAGTTCTTCAGCCTTATCCCAGCTTATTGTCTGGCTAATCGGATTAGTTGAAGATGCTGATGATTGGGCGGCTGCAGTAGTGGAAGCGGAAGATTGACTTTCGTCGCTAATTTTTTTGTCAGCATATTTTATGATATAAGCTTTACCTTTATTGGTTGGGCTAGTCCAAAAGATATCAATTGTTTTTCTTGCTGTTGAAGGAATAGCGTTTAAGCTTGTAATTTTTTCAGAGGGCGTATTATATGGTGTGGTTGTGGAGAGAGGAGAGTAGTTTTCGCCGTCAAAAGCGCGAATGCCAAAATAATAAGTTGCGTCAGAATAAAGATTTGTTATAGCAATGGTTGTGGAGGCAGTAGATGTGGAGTCTAATTTTTGAAGATTGTTGCTGTCAATGGTTTTTTCAGCAGAGATGTATATTATGTAAGAAAGATTTTTGCTTTCTGTGTCTGGGTCAGTTGATGTTGCCCAAGAAAGGACAGCCTTGCTGCTGGAAGCATTGCCGCTTTTGGCGCAAAAGTTTGTCGGTGCTTCTGGCGGCAGGCTTTGAAAAACACTATTTTTAGCACGTGGTGTTCCAAAAATTGGCTGACCATTAGCATCCAAGCCGTTTTTTGAAACAGCATTATTACTTGCCCAATTATTTGAATCGTTTCCGGAGAGAGCAGGATTTTTTCGTTCCATTGTGCGTTTATTTCCTTTATCGTTTATGCCGGCGAACCAACCATTTGAGCAGTTAATTTCATCTATAATTTTGCTTGTTGAATCCTGCAAGATTATTTTTTCACCATTATTTCTTAAACTGCCGCTGTATATTTGATCTTCTTGAATATTGGAAACAGTTGTGCTTGCTGTCCTTTCTAGAAGATAGTAATCGTGCGCTTTAATAATTCCGCTTAAAACAACGGAATGACTGGTGGATGCGTTTTTATTCCATATAAGCTTCCAATTATCAAGGTTTATATCTGCCGCTGTATTATTATAAAGTTCAATCCATTCGTCATTAGTGCTTGCTTCTGTGCCCATCCAAGCGAGTTCATTGACAACAACATCCAAGCTGGAATAAGTCGGTGCCGATTTTATTGTTACGATTGTAGTTGTTGAACTGGTTGCAGCACTATTGTCAGTTACAATTAGTTTTATTGAAAACTGGCCTGATGTTGAGTAAGTGTGATTAATCATATTCGAAGAGGAGGTCGTTGAATCGCCATCGCCGAAAAGCCAAGTATAACAGAGAATAGAGCCATCAGCATCAGTTGATGAAGCAGCATTAAAAGTTATCTCTTGACCCGCGTTTGGAGAGGAGGGGTAAAAAGAGAACCTTGCTTCTGGAGAAATGTTTTCTGGGGCAGATATGTTAATTTCACCTTCTTGGCTGTAATATTTTGTTTTTCCGTTTTCCCTTATTTTTGCTGTAATTTTTGCCGTTCCTTTAAAACCTTGTTTTTCTTGCTTCAGTCTTACTTTAAACTTTTCGTTGAGCGATGTTCCAGAAAAGTAATTAGTAAGGTAAAAAACAGAAGAACGCCATTTATTTTCTTTTTTGTCAAAAATTTCAGATATTGTTCCGCTGGCATTTTCAATTGATATTTTTATGTCATATGTGCTGTCAGTTAATCCGGAAACAGAGAAATTAACACTGATTTCTTTGTTTGCTGGGTTAGTGTTTGGATAAAAGAGAGTGATATTTGGGCCAGCTTGTTGGCTGTTGACTGGTGGAGGGTTGGAGCTTGCTCCGCTGCTCGTGCCGATGCTATTGGAATAAGAGAATTCCACATAAGCGCAATGTTGGGCTATGATTTTTTGCAAGGTTTTTGTTCCTATTCCTTTTACGCGAATTAATTCGTTGATAGAACGGAAAGGTCTTGCTGCTATTATCTTTTGCGCTGTTACTGGACCGACACCGATTATTTTTTGTAAATCTTTTATTGAAGCAGTATTGATATTTACTCGGCAGATTTCTGTTTTTATTGGTTTGTCTGTTTTTTGTTCTTTAATTTTCTTTTTATCTTTTTTTGAATTCTTTTGCTTTTTTTCTATGTTTTTTCTTGTTTTCTGTATTAATTTATTATTTGCTTCCAGTAGTCGTTCAGCTTCAGCTGTAAGTAAATCTGCTTCTTCGGCTAATTCGTCAAATTTATCTTCTAGATCTTCTAAAGATAAATTACTACTGTTATTATTTGTTTGTCTTTTTTTCTTTTTATTTGCAGTAAGCGTTGTTGTTTTTTTAAAATTAGACGCGAGCCTTATTTCTTCTTGCCCCTTGCTTATTGAAGCGCTTGTTTCTTTTTTTGACGAAACATCTGTCTTTTTACGCAACTTATCTGTATAAGCACCAAAATTTCGGAAGGTAAAAACTGACTTTAAAGCACTTATGGAATCTGTGATTTTCTTTTTAATTTTGCTCGCTTCTTGATTAACTTTTTTGATACTTATTTTACCGACAATATTTTTACTTTGTCTTATTTTATTTTCTAATGGTTTCCATAAGTGCCTTTGCCAAAAATTCAATGGTTTAAGTCCTAAGTCGGGTACTTCATCCGGAAAGAGTATTTTAATATTAGGCTCTTCTTGCCAGACGAAATATCCATATTTTGTTTTTTTAACATTGCCCTGTATTTGAACAATAAAAGGAGGTATGTTGGTTTGGAGATCGTTTGGGATACCTATTGTTGCCCATCCTTGTGACTTTGGTGCTTTAAGATATTTAGGAGAATAGAAGTGGAGAATTATCATTTTTTTATTTAGAGATATAGGCTTGCAAATAAGTACATATTGAAACACTGATTTTCGAGTATTATTATCAGTAGTTGTATATTTTACTACTAAGGCGCCAGATCCAAGCCTTATTTGTTTCTGGAAAAGAAAATTCATTCCATATTTAATCGCTGCTTTCACACTTTGTTTTTCTAGTTGATCTATGACAGTAGAAACATCTAA
>CAYNRT010000026.1:0-7129 GCA_964399945.1 uncultured Candidatus Saccharibacteria bacterium
TTAGGACACCACTCTCTCACAGTGGAAACACCGGTTCAAATCCGGTTGGCGGCGCAAGTTGTTAAAGTTCTACTCCTCGTTCGGCGGCAATTCATACTGACTGATAATATACTCGGCTATCTCGCGAAACAACGGAGCGGCGCTGCGGCTAGCCATTAAAGTTTGCGGATTGTCTAACTTAACAAAAACAAGAAAACGTGGATTTTGCGCCGGAAAGAAACCAATAAAGCTTTGAATGGTTTTCCCTCCGTATCCATTCTTACCGGGAACAGAAACTTGAGCCGTTCCCGTTTTACCAGCAATAGCATATCCTTTTATTCTTCCTCTTATTCCCGAACCGTTTTCAACTACGCTTACAAGCATCTTAATTAAGCGGGAGGAAGTTTCTTTTGAAATTACTCTTCTTTGCATTTCGGGCTCTTCTTTTTTTATTTCTCCATCAGGCATCACAATTTTGTCTATAATTACAGGCTTCATTAATTTTCCGCCATTGGCTATCGCACCAAAGGCACGAATGATTTGCATAGGAGTAATGTTAATGCTTTGCCCAAAACTGGCAACTGCGATATCCCTTTTTATTCCTTTTTTTAATTGGCGGTTTTCAGAAAAAACTTCACCTTCCAGTTTTATACCTGTTTTTTCAAAAAAGCCAAATTTTTGCAGATAAGAAAGAAAAAGTTTTTCTCCTAATTTTTGCTGAACAAAAACAGCTCCTGTGTTAAGCGATTTTTCTAAAACTTGTTGCATTGTTTGTTCTCCCCAAGCTCTCCGCCCAAAATTGTAAATAGGAGCACCACTCAATTTTACAAAACCTTTATCTATGTAGGTATCTTCAGGGTTTATCAATCCTTCCTCTATTGCCGCGGCAAAAGTTATAGCTTTAAAAATAGAGCCGGGTTCAAACAAGCTTTGTACAGCTGGATTTACAAACACCCTTAAATTTTTCTCTTTATAATAATTATTCGGGTCAAAGCGCGGCAAAAAAGCCATTGTTATTATCTTGCCCGTTGCCGGCTCAGAAATAATAATTTGTCCTGATTCAATTTTCCACCTTTCCTTTGCTTTTTCCAATGCTTTTTCCGCAAAATACTGCAATTTATAATCAATTGTTAAAAAGACATCCGCTCCCTTCAACAAAATCGGATTCTTAAGGCGAAGACTATTCCGTTTGAACCCAATAAGCCTATATTCTTGTCTCAAAGCTTTTTTCCCGCTTAAAAGAGAATTGTATGCCCTTTCAACGCCATACTGACCATCACCGTTTCGATTAACAAAGCCTACCACTTGCGCTGCAAGTTTGTTTTGCGGATAAATCCGCTTCCAAATTTTCTCGCCGTAAACTCCTTTTATTCGAGCATTCCTTATCTTTTTAAAGCTTTCATAACTTATCTCTTTTTTGATTACCCTGTTCTTAAACAACTTATCACGAACTAAATTTTCATTTTCATTTAAAATTTCAGATAAAAAAACGATTAGATGCTTTATCTTTTCTTCATCTTTTTCTATCTGTTTAGGATTTATATAAACCAAATAAGCTTCAGCTGTCTGAGCGAGAGGAGTTCCATCCTTCAGAAATATTCCTCCTCTTTCACCAAAAACTTCCTTAAAAAAAGTTTGCTGGCCTAAAGCCAGCGCTTCAAAATATTCACCCCGTCTAATTTGGATATAATAGAGACGAAATATAATTAAACCTGCGGAAAGAAAAAATATTAAAAAAATTAGTTTGTTTTTCCATTTCATAATACTGCCTCGCCCTTAATCGCTATTTATTGGCTAGATTAAGATATATTTTCCAGCGTTGATTAACAAACAAACTTATCTTTTCGCTGTTTGCGCTTCTATTGCCGTTGACAAGGCATAGTGTATTTTCTCAACTCTTGTAAAACCAAGCTCTTTATGGTTTTTCATTCTTTTTTCTATATTTTCCAATGACAGCAAACGGCTTGCCTTGTTTCGCAGTTGAAAAACTGATCGCTTGACAGAAGCAAGTTCAATCTGTTTTTTCTGAAAAATATAGGCGTTTCTTGCCAAATTTTCTGTTTGGAAAAAGTAAACGCCAAGCCCGCCTAAAACTGCTGTTGTTAAAACAACGGCTATTTTGTTTGTCCGGTTTTTTCTTTTTTTATTCATAAGTTTTATTCCTTTTATTATTTGTTTTTTTACTCCTGCGACGGTCTTATCTAAAGTTTTACCGCCGCTCTAAGTTTTGCCGACCTTGAAGACGGATTTTTTTGAATTTCGCTTTCAGAAGGACAAACTGGTTTTTTGGTTAAAATTTTAAGAATGCCTTCCGCTGCTTTCTCTTTAAAAATATACTTAGCTATTCTATCTTCTAGCGAATGGAAAGAAACAACAACTATTCTTCCACCGGCAACAAGAAGCTTTATACCGGCTTTAATCCCTTCAGAAGCGTTTTCCAATTCATTGTTTACAGCTATTCTTAAAGCTTGAAACGTTCTAGTGGCACAATGTATTCTCTTTCTTCTATACCAAGCAGGAACAGCTTTAGAAATAATCTCTGACAACTGGCAAGTTGTTTCTATGGGTTGCTTTTTCCTTTCCTCAACAATCATTCGACTTATTCTTCTTGAGAATCTTTCCTCGCCCCAACGCTTTAAAATTTCCTCCAGTTCATCTGCGCTCCATCTATTTACAATCTCAAAAGCTGAAAGTTCTTGGCGGGGATCATACCTCATATCCAGCTTCTCGCTCTTTTGGAAGCTAAACCCCCTTCCCGATTCTTGAAAATGCCAGCTGGAAACGCCTAAATCAAAGACTATTCCATGAACAGGATAAAAATTGGTTCTTTTAACAATATCTTCTAATTTTGTATAAGAGCTGTTAATTAATAAAAGTCTGCTTATTCCCTTTTTCTCATTTAAAGCCTTCTCATACAGAACAGGGTCAACCTCTATCCCTAAAACTCTTCCTTCGGGTCCGTTTTTCATTAAAATAGCTGTTGCATATCCTCCCTGACAAAAAGTAGCATCAATAAAATTTTCATTCGCTTGCGGATTAAGAAAACGAATAACCTCATCTTTAAGAACTGGAATGTGCATAATTATAAATTAAGAATGATTATAAACTTATATTCCTAGCTCTTTCAGTCGTTCGGCAATATTTCCCACCTCGTTTTCGACTCTCTGTTTGTAAAACTTCCATTTTTCTTCATCCCAAATCTCTATCCGATTGTAAAGACCGGCGATAATAACTTTTTTCTTAAGCCCGGCATACTGCTTCAGATAATCAGGTATTAAAATTCTGCCTAAATTATCCAAACTAACCTCCATTGCGCCGGCAAGCATTACCCTAGCAAAACCGCGCGCATCTGATCCTGCTATTGGCATTTTAGCGATATTCTTGGCAAGTTTTTCCCATTCGCGCACAGGATATAAAAAAAGACAGTTATCTAACCCGCGCGTTATAACCGCTTTCTTTCCTAAAGACTGTCTAAATTTGGCTGGCACAGCAACACGCTTCCTTTCGTCCATTGTGTAGTTGTATTCTCCTAAAAACATAGTTATCCACAGAAAAATGAAGTTATCCCCATATTTATCCACAATCACCCATCTATATCCTTTTTATTCCATTTTGACTTATATGTCAACCATTTATTTTCAAAGTTGGAAAAAATATTAAATTTGCTTATTTTCCCTTTATTTTCTGGAAAAAACCGTTGTAATAGAAAAACTCCGCTTTTTAAAAAGCGGAGTTTTTCCACACTTTATCCCCAATTTAGGTCTAACTTAATTTATCTTTAAGCTCATTAATCTTCTTCATTAATCTTTTTTCTGAGCGGTAAACAGTTACTTTTTCCTCTGTTTGCGCCAATATTCTGTCTAGTCCTATTAAAGGCGATTTAAACGCCCAAGCTAAAAACAGAGCAATTATCAATGGAAGAAGAAGCGACCCGAAAAAAGGATTATCTGTAATGCCAGTAGCAATAGTACTTGCTCCCTTTACTAAAGCTTTTTTAACAATAATGCGGCAGGTGTCAGTCTTGTAAAGGCTGTCGTTGTAAACAACAACACTGTTTGTGAGTTTATTTACTCCGTAATTAAAGTCGTCTTCGCCGCCAACCATTACTCTAAATTTTATTATCTTTGTTTCTCCCGGATAGAGATCACCAATGTCTATTTCTTCCTTAGTCGGATCACCGCTGTAAGATTCACCGTTAATAGTCAGGTGTTTTTCGTAAAAAAGCGGATAAGGAAGAGAATCTTTAAGTTTAAGATTTTTTACTTTTTCTTCCCCTTTAGCGCGTACTTCTATTTTAAATTCCAAAATATCTGTAGAAGAAGCGTAAAGGGTTTTACTCCATATTCGATCTCCGCGTGACATGTCGCGCACTGTTTTTTCCACTTCTAATAAATAGCTTTTTCGAGAAGGTTTTTTCTTCACCAAAATTCTCGCCTGGTCGCTGTCGGAAAGATTTTCTCTGTCTGTAACAACCAATGTGCAAGTATAATAAGTATCAGAACTAACATTAGAAGGAGAAGTAAACAAAGGCTGAACTATTGAACGGCTGTTCAAGTTACCTCCTGTACATTCCCAGCGATAATCAACTTCATATCCATCTGGATCATAACCAGAGCCAAGTAAAGGAATTGATTCTCCAGCGAAAATTTCCCGATCCGGACCAGCATTGGCAACTGGAGGATTTCCAGCTAATCCCCTGCTTTCCACTCTTGTTTGCACTTGATTGGAATAAACCGTTTCCCCTCCGGAAGAAGCAATTTCAGCTTTATTGTAGATAATTATGCCTGTCGGAGCATCGTTTTTTATCCTTGCTGTAAAGTTTACTGAACCATTTGATCCAACCGGCAAAGCTCCAATTTGCCACTCTATTAGACCTCCAGACAAAACTCCACCACCAGCCTCTTCAACTTTAAGAAGGCTATCGTCATAATTGTCTCTAATAACCACATTTTCAGCTGTCTTAGCCCCGTCGTTTCTATAAGTAATTGTATAAACAATTTCATCACCGGCGTAAGCAGAGTTTCGGTTTACTGTTTTGGAGATAGAAAGATTTTCTTTAGCAGTGCTTTTAAGAACAAAAAACACTTTTATAGGAGATACGCTTTCTGCATTACCCCAATCACTGAAGTTCCAACGGTGTTCCGCGCGCACAATATGTGCCCCTGCTGCTAAATCCAGTTCTCCTATATATTGTTTATCATAACCGCTTCCTGAATTAGGATCTTGCACTTCTCCTAAATATTCTCCGTCAATAAGAATTTTAAACTCTTCATGAAGTTGGCTCGTCCCACTATTGGCATAAAAATAAACAAAAACATCGTAAATCCCGCTTTCTGGAAGCGCGGCGGAAAGCTCATTCCAACTTCTCCAGCCTTTTGCATAAAGATGGGAGCTCTCCCAAGCAACAATGGTTTTTCCCCAAGAATAATCAGGAAATTCAAAAACATAAGAATCTCCCACTGCCGCTGATGTAAAAGACGGCAATAGCATATTTCCTGTTATTAATAAAACAGATATTCCTATTGCTGTAAAAATTACTTTTTTATTAATTAAACTTTTTTTAAGCATAAATTTTATATTGTAATTTTAAATAAGCCTTTAATTAGATTCTTGCTCTTAATTTTTGCAAGAGCGTTTGTATATTAACTCAATTTAATTACTTTGTCAACTTTTTACACAGCTTGTGTTTTCATTTTTCAAGTAAAGCAAAAACAGCCAGTCTTTGGTAATTCTTGCCCAGTGGCCAACAAGTAATGAGAATCAGCACACCTGACTTACCATTGGTTTTAAGCGCCTGCTTTTCGTTTTTGGGAAAAAATATTCTCTTAGCATAAACGCGATATCTATAATTGTTTCCTTTATAGCGAATCTTTATTAAATCCCCTGCTTTTAAATCTTTAAGACCATTAAAAATTGAATCGTTTTTAATGGGCCAGTTTTTCCCGGCAGAATGTCCTAAAATAATTGTTTTACCCGCCTGGCTTCCGGGAGGCGAAGAATAATAATATAATAAAACTCCTCTTTTCAGCGCCTCCTTTCCATCTTTAATACTGCCGCTTTTTGCCTCAATAATTTTAGTATAAACGCCAATCTTTGGAATAATCAATATATTATTCCCATCTTCCTCATTGTTTCTCACATTATTAAACAGCGCCTCACCTCTTTCTTCTCCGCTCATCTCTATATTTTCTATCTGCAAAACACTGGAAACGCTATGTTCTATAACCCTATAATTCAAAAACAAAGACAGTTTGTTCCAATTTAAAAAGACAGCGGCAGCAATAAAAAAAACAAAAAATATGCGCCAAAAATACCTTGCACCAAAGGGCTTCGCACTGTTAAATTCATTGTTGCTTCCCGAGATTTTCATGCTTCTAATAAATGCCTAAATTATGAGGAATAATTTTAAGAAGAATTCCTTTATTGGCCAAAATAACAACAAAAAGGATAATGCTTAAGCCAAGACTCTTGGCAATAAGGTCTTTATGTTGAACTTTAATTGCCGCGAAAATATTAACAACAGTAAGCATAAAAATAAAGGCAAAACACACAACCATAATCGCCTGAATAATTTGCGGGTAGTCAATGTTAATAAATTTAAAAACTTTAAAGCGCAAAGAGGTCTTTTTGGCTCCTTGTTCAACAGCATAATTACTGAGTTTTGTCGAGATCACCGTTTCTCCAAGACTTCTTTTCCCTTTTGTTTTTGTGTCTATCCCCTTCTCTTTTTCTATTGTCATGTGTTCCGTACTTTCTCTTTTTCGCGCAATCGATTTACGGACAAGATTATTTGAAGGCTGCTTAGGAGTATTTGATGCATCATGTACAGAAGATAACGAAAGTGGCGAACCAAAATGTTGAACAACAACTACCACTGGCTTGCCTTGAAAATTCCCTTTTAAGACAGCTATACCTACTTCCTTATAATGAGAACTTAAAAGGTTTGCTCTGTGACTTGGAGAATTTTTCCAAGCATTATATATCTCTTCCGAGTCAACAAAACCAATACCCAAGTTCTCGCCGGCCGCTGCATATTTATAGCCGGCTTCTTTAAACCAATACCAAGGACTTTTGCCGTCAGGGCTGTAATGATTAAAATATCCGCGTGCCAGCATATCTTGCGCCTTCAAAAGAGCCGAGCGAGCCAAAA
>CAYNRT010000027.1:0-6065 GCA_964399945.1 uncultured Candidatus Saccharibacteria bacterium
AATCCCTATAAAATCGTTGCTTTTGCCGAGCCCGAGCGAAGCGAGGGCGAGGCAATACCTTCTCAAAAAGCCGAAATCGTAAAATGGCGGAGGGGACAGGATTTGAACCTGCACAGGCTTGCGCCCACCGGTTTTCGAGACCGGCTCCTTACCATTCGGACACCCCTCCAAAGCCAAAATAACACAAAGCAAGGGCTTGTCAATGAACGCTTTTCATACTCAAAATCTTTGAAGACACTTAACCGCACAAGCACTAATATCTACTTGTCTTAATTGCTAAAAGACATCACTATAATCTAAATCTTCCAGCTTTGTATTCTTGTTGGCAATCTTTATCTTTATCCCGCGAGCTTCAAGGTTCTTTTTAGCATTCTCTCCAATGTGTTTTGCAATTAAAACATCAGCAGAAACAGATTTAATAAATCTTACGCCGTGCCCTGGCCCTTCGGTTTTAAAATATGGGTTTCTAATTTTTTGTTTCTGAAGAATCTCTCCTTGGCCACTTATATCAATAATAAGATAAAAGGGAGTGCCTAATTCGGAAGCAATGTTGCTTTTTTCCAAGGGAATAACTATTCTTTTGCCCTTTTTTTCCGGCCCTATCTTTTCCAGCCCTTTTCTAAAACGGAAACAGCCGCTGAACCTCGGCCGCACTACTCCTTCTCTAAAATCGTGCGACTTAACTAAAAGAGAAACTTGTTTTAGCTCCGGCATTTCTTTAAGAAGCTTATCTTCAAGCCGACGAGTTATCTCAGCAATTCTGTCTATCTTTTCATTGGGATTAAAAAGCAGAGATATTTCTGCGAAATTATTCAAACCAACTTTCCTTGTTTTAATTTCGGAGAACTTAAAAGCATTTTTTTGAAGAAATTCCTTTATCTTTTCTTCCAATTGGGGGTTAGCTACATCAAGCAGAGAATCAGCAGCTTCACGGCTTAAATGGTATGTTTCATAAAAAATATAAAAGGCAACTAAAACAGCAAGGATGCTGTCAGCCATAGGAAAAAATTTAATCAGCATCAAGCCAAAAAGCATAGCAAGAGAGGATAAGGCGTCTGCTCGTGAATGTTCTCCATCAGTTACTAAAGCTAAAGAAGAAAACTTGTTGCCGAAAGAGAATTTCAAACGCGCCATAATTTCGTTCACTCCTGTTGATACAAGCATTAAAATAATTCCCCAGAAAGGGAACAAAACCGCTGTTTGTCTGCTCGTAATATTTTTGCCCGCTTCAATTAGAATCCAAAAAGCAGACACGGCCAAAAGTAAAGCAATAATCAAGCTTGCCAAACTCTCATAGCGTTCCCGGCCATAAGGATGTTTCTTGTCAGCCGGCTTTTTTGCTGCTTTGATTCCTAAAAAAGCAACAAAAGAAGAGACAACATCAAGACTGGAATGTAAACCTTCTGCCATTAGGGCAATGCTATGGTAAAACAAACCGATAAGAAATTTAAGTATTCCTAAAACAAGATTTACTGCTGTAGAAAGCAATGATAATCCTTTTGCATTCATAAATTATTTGGGTATTTATTCAATATCTGCTATAATTATAACATAATAATTTGTTTGAATAAAAATGGAAGCTCAAACCACTGGCTTAAAAATTAAAGCGGCTTTTATTAAAGCAAGCCGATCTCTTTGGAATGCCTTGCCTTTAGTTTTAGGAACAACCGCTTTAGTCAGCATCCTAACAGCGGTTCTGCCTAAATCATTTTATCTAAAATTATTCAACCGCTATTCTGTTTTAGATTCTCTTATTGGTGCTCTACTTGGCAGTATCTCAGCAGGCAGCCCAATAACAAGCTATATTATTGGAGGAGAGCTTTCTAAACAAGGGGTTAGTTTTATAGCAATTACTTCTTTTCTGGTAGCCTGGGTAACCGTCGGAATAATTCAGCTTCCAGCTGAATCTGCTATTCTCGGAAAGAAATTTGCTCTGTTAAGGAATTTTAGTGCATTTATTCTCTCTATTTTAGTAGCTGTAGCGACCATACTGCTGCTTAAAATAATATGAAGAACAAGCTAAAACAAACATCCGCTTCTTGGCGCTTTCTTTTTTTAATAATTATATTATATTTGGCGCTTTTCTTTATTAACCGAAATATCTTTTTAGAAAGCTTTAGGCTTTACGGTAAAATTATTCTAAGAATTATTCCTATTTTCGCTGTGGTTCTCTTTTTAATGACTCTAACAAACTATTTTATAGGTCGGGAATTCATTTTAAAGTACTTCGGCAAAAAAGGTTTTAAGAAATGGCTCTTTACAATAATCGGCGGCATTCTTTCTTCGGGCCCAATATATATGTGGTACCCTCTTCTTGCAGAGTGGAAAAAGAAAGGTCTTAACTACGGACTTATCGCCTGTTTTTTATACAACCGAGCCATAAAAATCCCTCTAATCCCAGCAGCTGTTTTCTATTTTGGATGGCACTATGTTGTTGTTTTAACAGTTGTAATGATTATCGCTTCCATTTTTCAAGGAATCGCAATAAATAAATTGATGTAGTCTAAGCCGATAAAATAATTGCGTTAATATGAAAAAATTTTATCAGTGAAAATGTGTGTATAATAAAACAGAAATCAAGAACAACGAGTCATAGACTCGTTGTCTTAATGGTGGACCCAGTGGGACTTGAACCCACGACCTCCTCGATGCCATCGAGGCGCTCTAGCCAACTGAGCTATGGGCCCGATTCAGTTCTATTCCTTATAAAAAATAACATAATTTTTATTTTTAAACAAGTTTAGATAGGTCTTAATTTCAAAAATATATCTTTTTCAGAAATTTTTTATACATCTCAAAAAAACACAGAGACGCTCTAAAATTTTTAGTATATTTCAAAAAACGGAAAGCTTTCGCCTTCCGTTTCTTTTGGATACTCTCTTATTACGGCACATATACAGGTTGAGTAGCAACTATATACTTGCCGTTAATTAACTTAACAATAAACTCAAAATCTGTTTTAGTCGGCATCTGCTCTTCATCCGCTCCGCAGCAAGGTTCGCGCTTAAAAAGACTTCCGTCGTTGTTTGCAAACTGCACAACAAACCTAAATTCCTTCGGCGATATTTGCTCTTGCTTCAATACTTCTTTTACCTTTAAACACTGCAAGCCGTTTATTTCGCAGCCATTTTTGAGCAAGCCAGCATAATCATCTCTGTTTAAAGATGGATTCCAAGCACGCAGATAATCATAGCCGCTCCCGTGATATTTAATAGCTTTGTCATACTGCTTTTTATTAAGAAGGTTAAAATAGTCAACAAGAGATTCGCGGGCAATTTTAATCTTTTCAGGATTCGTCTCCTCTGAAAATTGCTGGCTGGGATTTGATTTCTGCCACGCATATATTCCGCCGCCGACAATCACAACAGTAATTACCAAAGCAAGAATAATTATCCAAACGCGTTTTGAGTTTTTGTTCGATTGTAGAACATTTTCCCTATCCATAAAATTCTATTTATCGATTTTATCTTTGTAGTTATAGAAATTCGACTTTTTAATAAGTTTATCGCTAAATTTTAATATATTAAAGAGTTCTTGTATTTTTGCGGTTGTTTATCAATAAGAGTAAATAGATTAAGTCAGAGCGGGAGACGGGAATCGAACCCGCGACCTTCTCGTTGGCAACGAGATGTTCTACCGACTGAACTACTCCCGCTTTTTGGTGCCGCGGCTCGGAGTCGAACCGAAATCTCAGGTTTTTCAGACCTGCGCCGTGACCACCTTGGCTACCGCGGCAGAGTTATTCTGTTTTATACTATACTTATAAGCAACTAATTATCAAGGCGATTCTATGCTCTGAAAAGACTTTGAACAATGCTTTTTATATTATAAAAAACATCATCACGATTATCTGAATCCTTAATAGATTCCTTTTTCCCCTGATAAATCTTCTCAACTAAATTATATGTTTTCTTGTAAATAGAAGCAAGAGCTGGTTGGTTAACAGATTCTGCATATTTTTGAAAAATCTCCAATTGCTGAACAATTTCCTCTAATATTTGAAACTGTATTGCGTGCTGAGAAAGTTCTTTGTTTTTTCTTTCAAGCCAGAGCTCGCTGATTTCTTTTACAGTAGCTGCGCTTACTCCTACTACTGCTCGCGGTACTCTTGATAATTCTCCTCTGATGCCCATATGTTCTGAAGCAAAATACTTTATTTTAACAAGCTTTCCCTCTGTTATCTCTTTTTTTATTCTCATAAACTTTTTTACCATTTGCCCGCCCGTTGTAACATCTACTGCCAAAGCAAGATAAGAAGCAGAGGTATCAGATTCCCTGAATTCAGCTATGCTGTCTACCCCACTTTTAATATCGTCGTACCGTGAACTTATAATAGTGCTTACATTAGATCCAAGCCACTCGTTAAGTTCGGCCTGCTCATAAAAAATAACTTCAAAAACTTTGGCTAATTTTTCTGCCTCTTCCCCCTCGGGATTTTTATCTTTAGAGAATATTTCTTCCATTTTCTTTACATATTTCTTATCTTTTTCTACCGATTCATCACCATAAAGATCTCTAAAATTATCCATTTGAATTGCCTGCTTCTTTAAAACCAATCGAGCTTTTTCGTAAGCCTGTTCAATAGCAAGACTTTCAAATATTTTTGATTCTATGTTTTTATAGTCCATAGCTCTATAGTTCTAAAACAAATTCGTTCTTTAAATAGACGGATTCTCAACCCTTCCCATAAACAATATGTTTCCACTTTCTTTCTCTTGTATCAAGAATATAAAGGGATGATCAGCACGGAAAACCGGAACTTTCCCGGGCCATATAGAGGTAATGTCAAATCCTACACCCGTTGCGGCAGCTGCTTCCGTGCCTTCTTCGTCAACATCAACAAACGCTTGGTGGATAACAATACCAATAAATAAATCTCGTTCGCCGCTAATGCCTGAGAAGTCGGCGCCTCCTGTCGGAGAAGGCGGCATAAAAGCCAATAGCATCCCCATTTCTTTCAGGTTCTCATTAAGAAAGTACTTGTTTTTAAGGATAAACTTTGGCAAATAAACATCCACTCTCTGTTTTTTCAAACTCTTCCGCCATTTGCTTAATCTTTCCAGCGTCAACCTCTTTTCTAAATCATTCAGCTTAGGACTTTTAGGAAGAATAACCAGCATAGAAAGTTCATTTCCTTTGTAGGGGAGTTCCAAAACCTGCGTTTCTTTTGTTTCTGTGTAATTAAATTTTGCCTCTTCGCCTATCTGTCTCATCATTGGCACCCTTATCTTTTTGCTATCGCTCAACATAAAATCCTCTTTTCTTGTTTTGCTTTTATCAAACTGCTTTGCCCACTTGCCTTTAAAATAAATGGTATTAGTAAGAACAAGTCTTGTAAGGTGAGCGAGAGAACTTTGAGGAAACAGGTTTTTGATTTTTCCGTTTGTTTTGCTTTCAACCCAGCGATTAATAGTTAGGCGGGCCTTTTCCAATGCTTTTTTAAAATCAACATTCCTTGCTTCTCCGCCGTAATAATTCCTGATAACTTGCAAGAACTCGTTCAATAAAGAATAATCCTTCTGAACCCATAAAGCGTTAGCCGTATATAATTTACAACCCGCCCCTTTTTTGTTTAAGCGGTTATAAAATGCGGCAACTGAAGAGCGACGCAAAGAATCGCTTTTTAGAAAAGAGAAGACAGATTGTATTTCATCAGCTGTTCTGCCCCGCGCACCCTCGTAAACCATTGAAAGCGCAGTTGAAATACTGTAGGGAGAGAAAAATATATTTCCTTTCTCTTTGTCTTTTAAGTTAGAATAAAAAGACAAAGCGAACTTATTGTTGGCCTTTATGGTTTCGCTTATGCTTTGGGGCGTAGCGCCAGCGCTATCCAGTTTTGGAGCAACCGGTTTCTCTGCTGTTTCTCTAACAAATAAAAACGCTCCTGCGCCAAGAGCAAAAATAACCACGAGTAGAATTGTTATATTCCTTACTTTTGCAGTTTTATTCATATTAGTTTTTATTGCTTATTATTTAATTTATTCTACCAGAAATTCTTAGCGGCAAAAAGGGGAGAAATATTTTACTTCTTTTCACCACAACTAAAAAGCGGCGCATATGTGCGC
>CAYNRT010000028.1:0-5653 GCA_964399945.1 uncultured Candidatus Saccharibacteria bacterium
CTATTATAATAGGAACTGAATTGCTGTCAAGTCCCTATTGTAATAGTAATTGAAATAATCCGGTCCAAAAGATTCTTTTATTGAATCAAATGTTTTGTGGATGAGCATGATTTTTATTTATTTTATTTCCTTATCTCAATTAGTATTTTTTGCTGCCTTGCGAAGTCTTTAATATCCTTTTCCCATGAATATTCTCCTATAATCTCTGCTAATTGTATTTGAATTTCGTCATACCAATAGACTAGTCTATCATCCTTTAATTCTCTTCTTGGGGAAGGCACAAAAACTCTTCCTCCATCTAAAAAAACAAATAATTCCTTTATTAAAATATCCCATTCGCTTCTAAAATCACATAGTATGAAGTGTTATGCCCCTTATCAGGATAGTTTCTAATCCATTCTTCTTTATAATTTTCTACGACTGGTTTATCCCAATCAATTTTGATTTGAAATCCCGGATGATCCTTATGTCTATATATTGTAAGATGGTCTTCAATTCCTAATGCCTTTTCCCAATTATTAGGATTTTTGAGATATTTTTTAAATCTTCTAATAGGGTTTATAAATGAAATATAGCTAAAGTAGGCACCAACTAACGTTGCCGCAAAACCAAGTATACCAATTATTAAACTCAAAATAGTAATTGTCGTATCATTATTATTAATAAATGACTTAACCAAATTTCTTATTGAATAAAAAGTTTGGTAAAGCATAATATTTTATTACATCATTTTAGTAATTTTTCTTCCTAATGCTTCCTTAAGTATCTTAAGATCTCATTTATTAAATTGGTTCAATCGTGGACGATTGAACCAAGCGGAAGGCGACCTTTTCGGATTGGACGATTTCAAGTTTTTCTAATCCGCCAAGGGCGGATTGCTCGGCTTCGCCGAGCTTAGCGGCAAATTCTTTCTTACTTTCTTTTTTTATTTTTAAAGAAATGTAAATATTTATCAACTTCCAATGCAGGAACAGACCCTAAACTTCTTAACTTCTCAATCAGCTTAAGCAAGAAAAAGGCTAATACAGATTCTTTCTCCTGAGCTTCTACAGCATTTAAGTTTATAATCTTAACTCCATAGTCTAACGATAATATTATTGTTAATTCAGATCCTGGTTTCACATTTTCAAAAAATCTTCTAGCCTTATTCTTTTTCGTTAAAATTCCCCCAATTATATCAAAAGGATTCTTTCTATCTTTTCCTAATATGTGAGTAAAACTTGCCGATGTTCTTTTTAATGCCTTTACACTCTTTAATTTCTTTACCGCGTAATCATAATTTTTTTTATTGAAATGCGGTTTTACTTCAAAAATAGCATAAACCCCTTCAGCTGGTATATAAACAACTTTTTCACCTTTAAAAATAAAAGGCGTAAAATGCCTGTCATAAATAATAATGTCAATTTGCTCGCTTATCTTACCAGTATAATCAACTACAAAACCAGCATCAACAGTATAACGTTCTGGCAAGTAAGCTTTTAATAAACCAATCCAATTTAACTCCGATTCATCTCCTTTTGTCGTTGGATGATAAATTTCATCTATTTTGCTAGATAACTTCAGCCGCATTTCCTCATCGAGAGCCGCAAATAGTTTTTTAATATTAATCTTTCTAGCCATAATATTAATAAAAAACTTCGTCCCAATTACTTTGCAATGCGCTTTTGGCCGCACTAATAATTTTATTTTTTTCTGCCTGTGTCATTAAGTCTGAAAGAATGTTAGTTGTATTGGATGGATCTTCAATTCTTGAAAACAAAGGGTTGCCTTCATTTTTTGCTAATTCCGTAAACACATGAACTATATTGTTAGAAAGATTACTCGGATCTGTTGATTTATTGAGTAAAATATTTTTTATTAGTAAATACTCAAGATAAATTGAAGGAAATTCAAGTCCATTTAACTCTCGCCATATCTTAAGCAATTTAATTTCGTTAGTACGTCCAGACTTTGAGATATCATCAATATGCTTTTTTACGTTTGTTTGCTTTCTAGAGTTATCCTTTGAGCGATAAAGCCAATGATAATTCTGATAACCAGATATTCTTACTCCGACTGTGATGTCAATATTTAACCCAGATATCTCTACTCTTGTTGATACATTTTGTCGTCTAATGTTGTAAGGGTATTTTTTCTTAAGGTGGTTATATAAAGCATCGCTTATTGCTTCTATTCCTTTGTTGTTTATATGGCATCCGCTTGAAAGAGAAATGAAATAGTCATAATCGGAAGCTAGACTAATTGCTGTTCGTTTGGCTCTTGATCCAGATAAAAATATTTCTGGACTACACTTTTTACACCAGTTATAAATATAACTTCTTAGCTCAGCTTCTACTCTGCTACTGATAGTTCGTGCCTGATACTTTTGTAAGATTTGTAATAAATACATGTTAATATTACCACTCATAAATTTTTTAATCTTTTTGAATTAAAAATTCATATTCTATATCACCAAAGAATAAATCTCTTGGTATGTTAGACAACCTTTTCTTTGTTGCTCTTATGGCATGTTCTGATTGATCAATGCCGATCCAATTCCTATTTAATTCTTGTGCGGCAAGCAAAGTTGTCCCAGAACCACAGAAACAATCAAGGACAAGATCACCCTCATTTGAGGAAGCTTTTATAATAGTCTTCAATAAATCTAAGTTTTTCTCTGTAGGATACAAAGGATATTGAGGATCTTTAAATTCCCATATATCCTGCATTTTTTTGCCTTTTTGTTCATCAGCATAAATTTTTTTTCTTGGTACCCCAGTCTCCGACCATTCTATTAAACCTTTCTTATCTAATTCGTCTAAAACTTCAGGATCGCTTCTCCAATGTCTTCCCTTTGGAGGTTTTATTCCTCTCCACTCTTGTCCAGTTTTACCGTTTAATGTTTCACCTGGGGCATGTAAAGGGACTGTTGTATATCTTCTCCCATCCTTATCAACTTTTGTAAACAACCTTCGTATGTCTTCTTCAGTAAAAGGAACTCTCGGATCATTCCAAGTTGGATTCTTTGTTTTAGAATAAAAAAGTATTAAATCCTTTATATTGCCATAAGCCTTTCTTTGAAAATTTTTAGGATTACATTTAATACGCGTTATATCATTACGGAAATTTTCAACCCCAAAAACTTCGTCCATTATAACCTTCACATAATGACCAATCTTATAATCAATATGAAGATATATAGATGCTTTTTTAGACATCAATTCTCTCAATAGAATCAAACGCTCTCTTAAAAATTCCAGATAATCGCTACCAGTTAGGGTATCGCTATATGCGACCTCATCAGAGGGACTTTTGCTCACGGTATTAGCTCTATCATCACTTATCTTAAAATCTCCGTTTGTAGCAAATGGAGGATCTATGTAAACAAGGTCTATTTTCCCCTTAAGATTGTAGTCTTCTAAAAGAGCTTTTAATACTTCAAGATTATCCCCTTGAATTAGTTTATTTCTGGATCCCTTTTGTCCAGAAACATAAACCAGTTTAGCTTTCTTGGTGTTATTAATTATATCTATTTCTTTCTTTTTGTTTTTATAAGTTAGTATCATAGCAATAAACAAATTAAACTTGGTATAAAAAATCTCTTAAAACCAAACTGCTCATGATATTGTAGTCTTTGAAAGTTGTCGTTATTTCACGATACATTTTGTTATTCCCCTTGATATATAAAACTCCATCTAATATGGCTATAGTAATAGCCTTGACACCTTTCAACTTCAGTGTTTCTATTGCATCATTGAATTGAGCATTTTGATGACCACCAAAATCTGTTAAAAATTTAGCTTCACCAATAATGTATTTACCATTAAATCTAGCAATAAAATCTAGACCTTTGTTTCTGTTGTAATTTAAATGCTCTTTAGCAAAACTTTTCATCTCCGCATCACTTCCATCTAATATGGCATTTTCTTTTGTTTTTAAAAATTCTTCTAATTTAACAGGTTGAATACCTAAAGATTTTTTGTTAAGCCATCGCCTAAATAAAGGGCCTATTTGTCTGTTCGTTTCTTTAGGCTCTGAACAACGCTTAAAAATATTGTCGAGACCCATTTCATAAAGTCTCCCGCAAAGTCGGTTTACTGTGGCTGGGTTTCTTTCGATTGCAGACGGATCCCTCTTTAGATAAGCTACATAAGAATCTTTTATTGGGAAAAGGTCGAGCTTAAGAAGGCTCTTTAACAGTCCAATATTGTCTTTGTTTTTAAAAGCTTGTTCTACTTCTTCCCAAATATTTTCATCTATATCTCTGATACCCTCGGGTATAGTTGGATATACTTGAAATAAATCATCCAAATAACTTCTTTGGTTAGCGTATTCAATACTTAATTTTAGCCAATAGTTCATAGTTTTTTTATCCTTAATTTATTAAATCATCCAATGTTATATTTAATGCTTTTGCAATCTTCGCCACTACATACACAGAAGGCTTTTTAATAACGCCTGTCTCGATCTTGGTTAAAGTCGTATAAGGCACATCGGCTTTACGGGCAAGCTCATCTTGAGATAAACCAAGACCAGTTCTTAACTTTTTGATTTTCTTTCCTAATTTATTGCCTTGATTATTTTCCATATTTTGATATCATAAAATTGTTGATATTTTCTTCTTTCATTATTATACTAACAAATATAATGAAAGCAAGCAAATTTTTACAAGTCAAAGATGAGAAAAAGCCCGCTTTTGGCCAAAATAAAATTCGAGCCGATATTTTTTCAGGTTCTTTGGCAGTTTTTCAATCCGAAAAGGTCGCCTTCCGCGGGGCGGGCGGAAGGGGGGTCTGGGGGGAATGCCGCCCGCCCCGCGAGTTTTATCGGTTTTGGGCGAAATCGGTTCGAATTTTTTCGAACAGGCACCGCCAATTGGTATTCTGGGGGGAATTTAAAAGGGCACGCCAGCCGATTTTCCCTTCAAATATTTTTTACTCTTTGCGTGCGAAGCACGCAGGCCAAAAGCGGGCTTTTTCGGAATCTATTCTTAAGGTGAAACTATGAAATATTTTATTTATGCCAGAAAATCAACAGACAGCGAAGAAAGACAGGTTTTGTCTATTGAAGCTCAGCTTGCTGAGCTAAAAGAATTTGCCGCCAAAGAAAAACTTGAAATCGTCGCCTCGCTTTGCGAGGCAAAAACTGCCAAAGAACTTGGCCGAACTGTGTTCGACGAAATGTTAGACAGAATTGAAAAGGGCGAAGCAGAAGAAATTTTGGCTCGACATCCCCATCATCTTGCCAGAAATTCTGCTGATGGCGGACAAATAATTTACCTTGTTGATACCGGAGTTATCAAAGAGCTAAAATTCCCCACTTTTTGGTTTGAAAACACACCTCAAAGAAAATTTATGTTGTCCATCGCTTTTGGGCAGTCAAAATATTATGTTGATAATCTTTCGGAAAACATAAAGCGAGGACATCGGCAAAAATTAAAACAAGGATTGCGGCCCCAAATGGCACCTCTCGGCTACCTTAACAACATCAAGACAAAACAAATCTACATAGATAAAGAAAAAGCACCTCTTATCAAAAAGCCTTTGAACTTTACGCCACCGGGAAATACACCCTTAAAGAAATCCGAAAGATTGTCAACAATTTAGGATTGAGAGGAAGAAAAGGCAAACTGCTTTCTGTATCAAATTACTAATATCTTCTCCAAAATCCTTTT
>CAYNRT010000029.1:0-5644 GCA_964399945.1 uncultured Candidatus Saccharibacteria bacterium
AACGAAAATTTTTCCTTTTTGCCTTTCTGCTGACGCAGAAAAGCGCCGTCGCCTCTCTCCCTCTCTGTCCGCCTTCGGCGGACTGGAACAAAGGAAAAGAATGAAAAATTGCGCTTCCCCCACCCAGCCCGTGCGCGCGCAACACTAGAGAACTCCCATCCAACAAATTTTTCGTGCTAAACATATGTCACTTATAGTCTGTAGATTTATTTTATACAAAGATATATTATGTAGTCAATAAGTAACAGTAACTTATGAGCGACATTAGGAAAAAAATAGGTAATAAAATTCGTGAAATTAGGAAACAAAGAGCTTTTTCTCAAGAAGAATTAGCTTTTCGTTGCGGGCTCCATCGGACTTACATTAGTGACATCGAGCGCGGTTATCGAAATATCTCTATAAAAAATATTGAAAAAATTGCTAAGGCTCTGAGAGTTAAGCCTTCTAAATTACTGGAAGAGTAGAAATTATGAACAAACAATATCTACAAGTTATTAGTAAATTGTTCTCTCAGATTCCTTCTGAAATTATTGATATTTCAAAACCTAGGACAAAAAGTCGTCCCCCCACTCAAGCTTTTTCTGAATTCCTTACTAACCGAGAACAAGGCGATTGGGCAGAATTGTTGGTACAATCTTTAATTAATAAAAATATCCCTCAATTAAGGGCGATAAAATATGGTAGGTCAGATGATATTATAGCCGGGGATCCAGAATTTCCCAGCTTCTATGAAGCCTATCAAGAGGAATTAGACACACTTGGTAAGAAACCAGACTTACTTGTTTTTGATATTCAGAATTATCAAGACGAGTGGGGAATGGATATAAGTACAAAGACAAAAGAAGAGCTAGATTGTATCACAAAAACTGCTAAAGCAGGTTTAGAAATTAGATCTAGTGCGTTTCTGGTCTCAAAATATGAAAAGTATGTAAGTAATAACAAAAACAAAAGCAGGAATTTTCTAAGCTTTACCCCAAAAGCAGAAGATTTACTCGTTATCTATAAATGGATTAAAAATTTTGGTGTGAAACACTTCTATATTCAAGTATTTTTTGATCGAATTTATATGATTTCCTTCAAGAAAATTTTAGAAATAATCACTGACCCATCTAATAAAAATAAATTATATACCCTAGAAAGAAACGCAAAGAATCAATTTAAATCAACGATTCACATTGATGTTAACCAGGGAGTTTTATTATCAGAATATATTTCTCCCCCGAAACATTATAGTGAAGTTAAAGAACTTGCTCGGGGAAGATTGCTTTACTATGTAAAGTTTAAAGGTGGAGATGCTAAGTTTGATGTTAAGAAATTCTTAGAAGAACTTGAGGGATAGTTGAGAATAAAAAATTTTTCTAGGCCTACCTTTGAATTGTAGCAATAACTCTCTAAAGATATTGTCAATTTCCTTTTTTATCGTCTCTGCCTCTTGGATATTTCTTTCCAGAATATTCTTACGCCATTTTGCATAATTATTCTTGATTTTTAGGATAGTCTTTGAGGGTAGTTTTTCAAAATCGACAACAAGCCCATTATTAAGATCGTTTGGCTCAAACTTTTCCAGTCCATTCCCATATTCTCGTTTTTCGGCCCCCAATATTACCTGGGCAGTATCGGTAATTAAAAATGCCATAAACACGTCTATGTATTTTTCTCCTATTTTTGTAGGATAAATTGAATGAAAACAAGTAAGGGTCACTACACCTGCCTCATTCCTTACAAACCGCAATCCCTTACGCCCAAAAACGGTGACTAAGATTGGAGCTGGTCTTCTTTCCTCTGTTAACCACCAAGGACTTCTATGGCTTGTTAGATATCTTTCGTGTATTTTCTTTTTTTCTCCTAGACGAAGGTATTTTTCTAGATTTTTGTCTATTTTTTTGCCATTTATATACAAAAGATATACTTTCTTTCCCTGCTTTGTTAACTCTCGGAAATCATCGTTAGTAAATATATTCAATGGAGCATAATTTGCTTTGGTAAGACACGGAATAACATATTTCTTGTTTATTTTAAATTTTTCTAATTCATTCTCTGAAAATGTAAAATAACTATTCGCCCCAGTAGCAATACCCCTCATAACTTTTGCGTATTTTGTAAAGGGAACAAGAAGAGAACTTTGATATTGTTTTTCGAAATATTGTTTCCATTTTATTTTAGGATCAAGTTCATTTAAGCTTTTTGAAAACACTTCGATAGATTGTGTAGATAAGTTGTCAACCATTTCCTTATTTAATATCTTGACTAATTCATGAATCCCTTCTTCATTCTTGACTTTTATGAAAATTAATTTATCAGTTTTGCTAGCTGGGATATTTTCAAATAAAGTTATGCAAGCAGTGGTGGTAGCGTTATTAAAAACAGACATTTTAAAATCAAATACGATAAGAAATCGCCATTTTTTGCTCTGTAATAAATAGCGCTTTACTTCAATTCCATAATTAGCATTTAGAAACTCGCTGGGGGTAATAAAAGCCATTCTTCCATTTGGCGCTAATTGCGAAAGTGCTTTTATTATAAAAAGCGAATAGACGTTAGTGTTTAAACTAAATGGTCTTTTTGTATGTCTTCTAAATAACGCAATATACTTATTTTTATCTTTAACATAGTGATGTTTTAAATAGGGAGGATTACAAATAATTGCATCGTATTTTTTATTCCAACTCGATAAAAGAAAATCCTCCCTAAATAAATCTATCTTAAGTGTTCCAAGAGAGGGCGCAATTTTTTCGCAAATCTCAATTACCTTACTGTCTATATCATAAGCCTCTACTTGTATTGGGTAACTAGATTGTTTGTAAACACTCCTTTCAAATACACAGGTGCCGCATGCCGGGTCGAGAATGGTCTTTGGTTTAATTTTTAGTACCCATGAAGACATTATTTCAGCAATAATAAAAGGAGTGAAAAATTGTCCTAATTGTTTTCTGTAATTGTATGGAGTTTTTTTCGAGTATTGTTCTTCAATCTCGTTAGAGAAAAGATTAAGTTTCTTAAAGGATATTGTTTCCTTCTCTATTGCTCTTAAGATTCCTGTGACTTTTCCTTGTATTAAGATTTTTTTCGCGTAAATGGGCTTCAGATGCGGATTCGCTGGTTGAAGTCTAAATCTGTCATGTTCTCTATAGATTTTTTTAAGAGTTGCTTCATTACCATTTATCAACGCTACACCAATCTCTCCATTCTCGACAATATCCTGCTTTCTAACAATCACTATATCACCATCAAAAATTCCTTCATCAATCATACTATTACCTTTAACCCTAAGGGCATAATAAACACCAGAGTCTGAAATCATTGATTTTGGTACGGAAATAGCTTCTGGATCCTCAATTGCTTCTATTGGTTCTCCAGCTGCAATCACTCCAACAAGTGGGATTTGCACGAGAGAAGAGTTTGTTTGTGCTTCGACCTGAATAGATCGAGGCAAATAGTCATAACGAGAAATCGCGCCCTCAGCCTCAAGTTTAGTAAGATGGTAATGCACAGTAGAAAGAGAAGAAAGATTAAAATTCTCTGCAATTTCCTCTAAGGAAGGACTATAGCCATGTTTTGACATGTATTCCTTGATGAAATCTAGAATCTGTTTTTGACGTTTTGTAAGCATATTGACTTTTATCCTTAATTCTGTACACTTTAAGTGTATCGAAACTATTTCGAAGTGTCAATAGGAAATTTATCCACAAAATATTACAATTATGTCTGAGCCTAAAAATCAACATATTATTCCACAATGTTATCTAAAACAATTTGTAGACCCAAATACTCCAGCGGGGCAAGAACCATACGTTTGGATATTCGAGCGAGGAACTAAAAAAGGGAAGAAAAAATCACCGAAGAATATATTGTCCGAAACAGACTTTTATACCCTCGAAGTTAGGGACGGAGAGAAAGATTACACAATAGAGAAAACTCTTGCCCAAATAGAGAGTGAATATGCCACTATATTTGATAGAAAAATCAAGAAAAAGATTCCTCTCAACAACTACGAACATTTAGTATTGTGTGTATTTGTGGCGGCGATGTTACAAAGAACACTAAAGCAGAAAGAAAATATTGAGAGGTTTCTTGACCAGATTATTTCAATGACAGAAGAAATGGAAAAAGTACATGGTATGCCCCCCAAAAAATCTCTAGAACTAAAGAGAGAAAAAGAAAATGTTCATAAAATTAGCGTAATACAAATGATTCCGCACATAGCAAAAATTCTTATACGAATGAATCTTGCTTTTTTCTGCAACAAACATAGTAGTTTTATTACGTCAGATGCACCATGTTATCTTTTTAATTCGCGCTTGCAGTGGCAAAGATTTTATGGGCCTGGTCTTATGCAAAAGCATGTAGAAGTAAGAATGCCTCTATCTCCGGAAATTTTTCTTTGTTTTAGTTGGATAAATAACCTGCGAGGGTATTTAGAAATTGACACTGATTTAGTTCATGAATTAAATCGAATGACCTTTGGTCATTCGCACCGGTATTTTATAGCAAATTCTCCTAAGATAAAACGATATTGGTTCCGGCGATTTCCCCTAGATCCTGTTTTTATTTGGAGGATTATTGTAAACGAAGCGAGAATAAAAATAGGTAAATTAAAACAACGCTGGAAATATTATGTCTGAAACACAAAAATTAAGAGAAGCACAAAAGCTTATTTCTACAAACAATATTAAAGAAGCCATCCAAATATTATGGCAACTTTATTCTTCTCGCAACCCTAACATCAAATTAAATGCGATTTTGGGTTTACTCTCTGTACTGGATTACTTGAGTGAAACCAAAAAACTTTTACAGATTATCGAGGAAGGTATCAAAATAGCAACCAAGATAGGAAAAAAAGATGTTGTCGCTTTTTTACTTGGGAGAAAAGCTCTTCTTTTAGAATCTATACTTGGTATTCTGATATATCGCCAGAAAAACCTTGTTCTATCAGCTAATGTTTTTAAGTGGATAAATTTTGCAACCGAGAAAGAGAAGAAAGAGTTTGAGGCAATTACAAATAAAGGAAGAAAGATAGAGAAAGAGATACACGAAATAGAGACTACTATTTTGAAAATGGCTAATGAGAGCGGCGATTCCTATCTAAGAGGACATATCTTTATGGCCATTGGAGAAATTTATGGTTCAAGATACTTAAATGACAAACTTGATTTGATGAAAGGTGGAAGAATAAGAAGCAAAATTGGTAATATTTATTTGGTCCGAAGATTGCGTTTAGATAGCTTACTTTTATACAGAAACAACGATAGGAGAAAAATCGCAGAACATAAGAAAAATTGTATTCATTTTTTTAAGCTTGCCATTTCTGAATTTAATTCTAGCAAAAATGAGTCTGATATGGCACACGCTTACTATAACCTTGCTGTTAAACTAAAGATAATGTTTCATTTCCGGGATGCCAAGAAATATTTAAAAAAAGCGGAAAGATGGGCAAGGATAAGTGGTGATGAACGTTTACTTTCTCAGATATTATCATTCCGTAATACATTGAAATATGGCAACAAAAATGTTAGAAATTATGTAGAGGAATTTGGTTTGGATTTGCCATAGCCGGCAAAAAATTTGATAAAACTCATGGGTCGGGGAGGCGCGACGGCGCTTTTCTGCGTCAGCAGAAAGGCAAAAAGGAAAAATTTTCGTTCCT
>CAYNRT010000030.1:0-5449 GCA_964399945.1 uncultured Candidatus Saccharibacteria bacterium
TTGCAAGGCGAACGAGGGAGCGATAGCGACCGACAGTATAACGTAGGAGTCTCGCCGTTAAATCTCTTTTTCAGTAAATACTTTAATATTGTTCTTTTTTAGAATTTTTGCGAATACGCCATCGCCATTAATTAATTTTCCAGAGAAGGTGCCATCATAGACCTTGCCAGAACCACAAGAAGGAGATTTTGATTTTAGAATCGCTCCATCACAATTAACAAGTTTAGCAATTTTTAATGCTTCTTCTGCACCTCTTTCAAATTGGGCGGTAACATCTTTTCCATCTTTTGTAAAAACTTTATCTTCTTTTTGTTCCGCAGGAGTTCTTGGTGTAGTTAATCCGCCCAATTGTTCTGGACAGACAGGCATTGCTTTACCTTGTTTAACTAATTCAATAACTTTTTGACAAGGTCTTGCTTCACCATCCCATCTACATTTTATTCCTGCTAAACAAGCACTTACGATTTTCATAATAATAGAATTAAAACTAATTGATATTTAAAGTATTCATAAAGGCGAGGCTCCGAGTAATATTATACATAACATATGCAAATATGCAAAGTTTGAGCTTTGCTCAAATTTGGGTGGAGCAATCTTTGATTGCGGAACCGCATATTTGCTGTTAGTTGCCCCTAGTGAAACGAGGGTCGGGCAAATCTTTGATTTGCGAAGAAGTTTGCCCCGAAGCGCGCTATTAAATTGGATTATAACCCAAAATTTCTTTTGCTTTAGTTAAATCTACATTGGGAACATCGTCTGTAATAGTAAATGCCTCATACCATAATTTTTTGTTAGTTGTTATTGCCAGCTCTAAAGCCTGAATTGCGTTTTCTACTTTTAAAGTTACTCCATCAAGTTCCCACTTTTCACCCAATTTACCACCAATCGGACCGAATCTTAAAATGATCACCTCGAATTTTTTTCTTAGGCCATAATTTGCCAGAATTTGTTCTGCAATAACCTTACTTGTTGAATAAGCAACATCACAATCTCTACAATTTAAATCGTCTGCTTTAAGATGTTGAGTAATTACAGAGTTTGACTCTTTAATAGGCTTAGGAAAAGGTATTCCTCTTTCGACTCCATAATAAGAAGTTGAACTTGTAAAAATAAACCTTTTTATTTTATTTTCTAGAGCTGCTTGAGCAACATTAAAAGTTCCAATGCAATTTACTCTAAAGTAATCTTCAAAGGTTTTATCTTCATATGGACCTCGTATAGCAGCAAGATAAATTACAAAATCACAACCTTTCATTGCTTCTTTTAACTGCTCATAATTAAGAATATCTTTACCTTCTTTCAAATCATATTTTACAATTTCAAATTTTTTCTTTTTTGAAAGATGTTTTATTAATTCGGTTCCTATAAACCCTGAACTTCCAGTAATGAACAGTCTCATACTCATAAGTAATTTTTATATTTTTATAAAATTATTGATTCTACGCGCAAAGGGGCAAATTACAACTAACATATGCCGTTAAAAGAAGTTTTTACGTCAGCAAAAATCTGGACGGAGCAACCTGCAAGGTTGCGTAGTCTTTTAACGGGTGTTAGGCGTATCCGTTAGGATCGAAGCAAACGAATGTAAGCGGAGAGTCGCGAGGGGTCGCTTATTTTTTAGCATATAATAAATAAGCTGCTGCTTTTTTATTATGGTCTCTTTCGCTAGGAAATTTCACATGTTTCAATTTAATTATATCAAATTTGTTAAAAAGGTTTCTTATTTCATCTTCTGCAAAGTAATGGTGTAGTACATTACCGTCAATAGCATCAATATTTATCTTTGTCCTTGGTTCTATTTCCTCTCCTGTAAAATACTCAGGATGTTTAACAGAAGGGACAGACAAATAAAGATTTCCTTCTTTTCTTAATACTCTATAAATTTCAGAAATTGCTTTTTTTATTTGTTCAATTTTTCCGTGTTGTATTACAAAATGACATAAAATTCCATCAAAATAATTGTCCTCATAAAGCAAAGAAGTCATATCGCACTTTTTAAATTCTGCATTTTTGATTATTTCTTTTGCAATATTTAATGCAGATTCAGAAGCATCACACCCGTAAACTTTGAAACCATTTTCCAATAAATAGATAGTGTGTCTACCCGTACCACAACCCAAATCCAAAATTTTTTTAAGATTCTGCTGTTTAAAAAATTCAACCACTTCTTTTACAAATTTTGAAGGTTCTTTTTGAACAATACCTTTTTCTTTATATAAAGTTTCCCAATCTGCCATAATATATAGTTAATTGAGTTTTATTTATAATTTTTACGACCCCGAGCGATTACGCCTAACATATCGGCGTATGCGAAGTTGCCGACTAAAAGGAGGTAATTTGGGTGAGGGCTTTCTGTGAAAACCCGAGCCGCATACGCCGTATTATCGGATGTATTGCTCTTTTAGGCGATAGCCTGCTGGTGATTAAGCTAGCAAAATAAAATACTTTTAGAAGGAGGGAATGGTTGTCATTCCCTCATAAGGACTAGCCCCCTTAGGATTTCCTCCTTTGCATCGCCATCGCCAGAATTTCTTCCGGACTCATATTGAAATCCGGTGGCAATGGCTTGCCGCTTTGCGACATGTGAATTTGCTCGTCAGGTGATTCAGGAACGAGAATTAGGGTATATTCTCGCCCCGTTGCCCGCTCAAACGAGCAAAGCGCATCATTCAGCCGGATCAAAGCAGATTCACATTCTTGATCAATGTGCCATGTGCCCATTTTTGCACCTCCTTTTGGGTTTTTTTGAAGGGAAATTCCTTCTAAAAATATCTTATTTAAAAGAGCAATATTTCCGATAACATCGGGGTTAAGAGAAGTTTTGCGACGAAGGAGCAAAATTTGGGAAAATCCTGAGCCGAAGGATTTTCCTTTTATCCCTTGTTATACGAGGGTGAGCGTAACGCAGTGAAGCGAAAGCGCAGCGCCCCCAAGTGGAGCGGAGCGGAACGCCGCGGATGACGCAAGTTTTCATTTTTTAACAAAAAATTATTGAAGCTGTTCCCATTTTTGCGCAGTTTCCGGGGAAAAATCTATTGGTTCTATCAATATATCTCCATTATCGTACTCTATTAAAAGACGTTGCGTTGCGCCTCCAAGATAAATAACAATTTCTGCGCTATAGGTTTTTCCCTCTTTAACCTGTTGAATCTTGTTGATAAATTCTTCTAACTCTTTTTTTGTTTGTTTCACTGCGCCATGACTAAAGTGTCCTTCGTTTTGCTTTCCAGTTAATGCATTGTTTAACTCTTGCAACGCAGAAAATAATTCATCCGTATTACCGGTATAAATAGCTTCAATAATTTTTTGTTTGTGTCCGTTATTTGGCTCACGACGTTCTATATTTGATAATGTTTTATTCATAATTAAGAAGGAATTTTAAAAATGAAAACTTGCGTCATATGTCGCCTAACGTATCTGTGTATGAGAAGTCCCGCGTCGTGTAAAACGATATAATTATTGGAACTTCCTATACAGTTAATATACAGAATTAATGTTGTATTAGCAATAGCGGGATTTGGGTTAAAAAAACTTTTTACTCAATATTATTATATATTAATGAAAAGTTTTTTTACCTCATATACAGTGTTAGGCGAGATATGATGCAGGAATTCATTTTTTAGTTTTTCCCTAAATATAATAATCTTTTTTGATTTTTTGGGGGTTGACATTAGTTTTGTTTTGTGCTAAGGTAAGATAATCCCTAAAACAGTACATTAAATTAAATATTGGAGGTGTAATTATGTTGTACCGTGTAAGTTTTTTCGTCGTCATTTTGATGTCCGTGCTTGTCCTGTCCGTGTCAGCCCAGACTCATTTCGCAATTGAATCACAAAATTTGGTTTCAAATAATGAACTATCACCAGCCATTACGGGATATATGACCCATGGATTTACCGAAAGCCAATTGGGTACATTTGCGTGGCTTCTCGTTGGTGAGCATTGGGCAGAAGGTTATGCCGGTTTGACATACATGCCGTTATCGTGGTGTCAAGTCGGACTCGGTTTCGGGATGGAACAAGCAGATGACCTTTGGAGGGTTGGTGGTTCGTTGTGGATCGGAAATGGAAGTTGGTCAATACTGATGTTGCTCGAAAACGGTGGTAGTGGATTTTGGCATCGAGTGGTTGTTAATTACCGTATAGGTACAGTTGTCGGGATCGGTTTTATGTCGCAAGAGTCTGTAGGAGTTGGTCCTCGTTTTGAACTAAATGTGCCAAAATTACCTGTTCAACTATGGGCATCTCTACTGCGCAAAGATAGAAACAATAAGGGTTATCTCACATTGAAATTTTCGTTTTGATGTAAATTTTCCTGAGCATGAATAAAAACTGCTCATTTTTTTTATTGTCAAAAAAATCAAAAAGGATTTGTAAAAAATAAAAGAAAAAATTAAAAAATGAATTCCGAGTAATATGTCCGCCTAACGTTTAGGTATATTTGAAGTTTTATTTATTCTGCCTTGTTAAAATTAAGAAGAAAAGAATAAATAAAATTTGGGTGAGTATATTCCAGAGGAATGCACAAACCAGATATACGCTGTTATCGGATGTATTACTCTTTTAGATATTAATCTGCTGACGATTTAGCTAGCAAAATATTTTTTTGAAAGGAAGCGGGAGTATTTTTACTCCCGCAAAAAAATGGAGGTTCTAATTTTCAATTTATGTGCCTGCCCATAACTTTACGATTAGTTGGCTTAAAGAAGAATGATGGAGAGTAAGTGAAAAAATTACATCTCTCACATCCCCAAATGCTGTTTGTGTACGGATGAAGTAATGCCTTTTTACCACATTTGTGAACAAAATCATCCGACTTACGCCAACCATTAGCAATCGCAACTGGTATTGCTTCCATTTTTTCCTTTGTCATACCTTCTGGTATTGGTAATGGTTCTTTCATAAACACCTCTTAAATTTAAATTAAGGTTAAAATTTAACACCCCCTTTCAAAAAAATATTTTAAAGAGCGATATTTTTAATAACATCTAGGAATATCCGAAGTTTGTCGAAATGAAATGAAGACAAATTTGGATAAACAAACATTTGACTGAACAAACAAAACTCTAATTTTGTTGCGATGCATACAACGCCCACAAAATGGTTCTTTCAAACCTCAGAAGTCAGATTCTGGTGCCCCTGCCAGGAGTCGAACCTGGAACCTTTTCCTTAGAAGGGAACCGCTCTATCCAGTTGAGCTACAGGGGCAAAAGGCAATACATAACTTATGATGCCCTCTAATAATTTTAATTGTCTTAATATTTTATAATAAACATTTTTCTATTTAAAGCAATCTATCTATACAATCAAACAAGGTACACACTCTGCAGTTTGGAATAAAACTTAAACAGTGGACCTGGCGGGAATTGAACCCGCACCAGAGCAATGCGAATGCCCCGTACTGCCGTTATACTACAGGCCCTTGCCAAATCAATTGTGTTGTTGTCAAT
>CAYNRT010000031.1:0-5102 GCA_964399945.1 uncultured Candidatus Saccharibacteria bacterium
GGAAAGCATTAGAAAAATTTGTAAGAAAGAAAGGTCTTTATAATAAAGTTATATTTAAAGGAAGGCTTTCCAGAAAACAGGTTATAGCTGAGCTAAAGAATGCCGATATTTTTATCTTAACTTCTAATTGGGAAGGTTTTCCACGCTCAATTTTAGAAGCAATGAGTTGTGGTGTAGCAATTATTGCTTCAGATGTTGGTGGTGTCAGAGAGATGTTAAAGAAGGGGGCAGGTATTTTAGTTGAAAAGGGAAGTGAAATAAATGTAAGAAGAGCCTTAGAAAGATTATTAAAGAATGAATTTCTAATTAAAAAATTAGGGCAAAAAGCAGAGACAACTGTGAGAAAAGAATTTAGCTTAGAGAAAATGCTGAGAAAGACCGAAGGTTTATATAAATTGATATTAAATAAGAAGAAACAATATGCTGATAAAGATTAAACTTTTGACTAGCTTCTAAAAAAAGATTGATGTTTTTAAATTGAGAACTATAATTATGTTAAGGGACAATATTGTCCCTTAATAGAATTAAACATTAAGACCTTTTTATGAAAAAACTTAATATAGTTGACATATTAAAAAAAATAAAAACAGAAAGACTAAAAATATTTACTGTTTTAGATTTTCAAAGATTATTTGCTGTTAATTATCAGCAAGCCAAAAGACTTATTAATCGATATGTGCAAAAAGAGATATTTCTTAAACTTAGGAAAGGGCTCTATTGTCTTAAAGAAAACAGGCCTGGAGATTTTGAAATATCTAACGCACTCTGCAATCCCTCTTATATCTCTTTTGAAACAGCGCTTTCTTTTTATGGGCTTATACCAGAAACAGTTTATGAAATAACGGCTGCTACTACTCGTTTTTCAAAAAGTTTTGTGATAGAAAATTTGAAGTTTTCTTATAGAAAATTAAAAAAAGATTATTTTTTTGGCTATAAAACTGAAAAAACAAAGGGAAGTATAATTTTAATAGCAGAACCGGAAAAGGCTCTTCTTGATACTATTTATTTATTTTCTTTCGGAAAAGGAAATTTACCAGAAAGAATAAAATTAGAAAAAATTGATAAAAATAAACTTTTGTCTTACGCTAAAAGGATTAATAGTAGCAGATTATTAAAGATTATTTATAAAATTTATGATAGAGATTGAAGCAATAAAGAAATTAGCTGTAAAATACCAGACAAGAGAAGAAAATATTATTAGAGAATACCTCCAGCATTTTTTTCTTTCTGTTTTTTACAAACAAAAAGAGAGCAGAGGTATTTTATTTAAAGGAGGAACTGCTTTAAGAATAATATATGGTAGCCCTCGGTTTTCAGAAGATTTAGATTTCAGTTTTAGCCTAGCATTAAAGAAACAAGCAATTGAAAATGCGTTTTTGGAAACTGTTTCAAAAATTTCTGAATCTGGTATTGAAATAAACATAAAAGATTCAAAAATAACTTCCGGCGGATATTTAGGAGAAATATTTTATAATCTTTACGGATTTAAAGGCTGTATTCTTTTTGAAGTTTCATCAAGAAAAATAAAAAGAAATTTATCTCAGGAAACAACTACAATTGTTTCAGAATTTTTTCCTCCTTACATTATTGAACATCTAGCTGCTTCAAAAATAGTTGAAGAAAAAATATTAGCTCTTTTGGAAAGAAAGAAACCGCGGGACTTTTATGACCTTTATTTTATATTAAGACATCCATTATTACGAACTTATGTTCCAAGAAATAAAATAGAGGAATTAAACAAGCTTGTAATAAAAGGAAAAGTTAATTTTGCACGTGAGTTAAAGACTTTCTTGCCATTAAGCCATCAAAGTATTTTAAAAAATTTTAAGAAAAATCTTTTAAAAGAATTAGCAGGAATTTAACAAAAAATAATATGCTGATAAAAATTAAAGTTTTAGCTGATTCTAAAAAAGAAGAGATTCTTAAAGAAGAAGGGGATTGCTATTTGATTAAAGTAAGAGAGCCAGCAAAGAACAATTTGGCGAATAAGCGAGTTTTGGATATTCTTTCATTGCATTTTAATATAGCAAGGCATAAACTAAAAATAGTTAAGGGATCGCGACAGCCCAATAAAATTATTGAGGTTAAACTTTAAATCAAAGGCATATATTATGAAAAAGACCTACATTATTGATTCACGTGGAAGAAAAGAATTATTTTCTTTTCGAAAAGTGATGCGAAGTGCTATAAGATCCGGGGCTTCACCACGGCTTGCTCGGCGTATTGCCGAATCAATACAAAATGAAGTTTATTCGGGAATGCGAACAAGAGAAATTTACAGTCGAGTGAGAAGAATGCTTAACCAGGAATTTCCAAAAGCGGCTTTAAGGTTTTCTTTAAAAAATGGTATCAGAAAACTTGGACCGACAGGTTTCCCTTTTGAAAAATATATTGCTGAAATTTTCAGTCGCCAAGGATTTCAAGTAAAAACAAATCAATATATTCGGGGTGCTTGTTTGAGGTATGAAATTGACTTTATTGCCCAAAAAGAACGGCTTTTCTATATTGGTGAGTGCAAGTATAGAAACCTTTCTGAAGGCCATGTGCACTCAGACGATGCGTTAATTAATTACGCTCGTTTTCTGGATATTCAGCAAGGAGAGTTTTATAAACAAAAAATCAAAGAGAATCTTATTATTAAAAGCATTTTAGTTACTAATACGAAATTTACTCAGCGGGCAATAAGGTATTCGCATTGGGCAGGAGTTAAATTATTAGGATGGCGCTATCCAAAATCAGATGGATTAGAGCGTCTTATTGAAAATCATGGCTTATACCCGATTACGATTTTGCCTTCACTGAACAAACGCTTGGCTGACATTTTTGCTGAAAAAAAGTTGATGATAGCCAAAGATTTACTCGATTTGGACATAGTGCGTTTTAGCCGGATTTCAGGAATTTCTCTTTCCAAAATAAAAAGCCTTATTAGGGAGGCAAAAATTCTTTATTCCGAGTAATTTGTTTACTTGTTATTAAAAAAAAGCTGGAAAGTTTTTAAAATAATACCAAGATCAAGGAGAATTGATCTGTTTTTTATATAATAGAGGTCATATTGGAATTTTTCATGGGAATCCTCGACACTACGGGCATATTTGCCAAATTGCTTTATTTGCGCCCAACCCGTAAAACCGGATTTGATAATATGGCGAAGGTTGTAATAAGGAATTTTCTGTTCTAGTTTTCTGACAAACTGCGGTCTTTCCGGTCTTGGGCCAACTAAAGAAATATCGCCTTTAATAATATTTATCATTTGGGGGAGTTCATCTATGTGAAGACGACGGATAATTCGACCCACCCTAGTTATCCTTTCATCTCTTTCACCCGCCCATTTAGCTGTTTTTTTCTCTGCATCGACAATCATTGAACGGAATTTCCAGAGCCAAAATGTCTTTTTGTCTTTGCTTATTCTCTTTTGGCGATAAAACACAGGACCGCCGTCATCTATTTTTATAGCAATAGCAATAATCAACCAAAGAGGCAAAGTAATGAGAACAAAGAGGATAGCGAAGATGATATCTTCTATACGCTTGATATTGTCATAAATTCTTTTTTGGCCCTCTCGCAGATTTTTCAAAAACCAAACTTGGTCTAAAAAATCTATTGGTATTTTGTGAAGCAGGTCTTCATATGCTTGAGGAAGCGTCATTATTTCTATTCTTTTTAAAAGAAGATTATAAAGCTGTTCTGTTATTTTCTTATTGCCGCTAAAATCTTCAGCAAGAATTAAAAGCCCTATCTTTTTCTTTTTAATTTGCGGCATAAGTGACTGTCGTAAATTAAGCGTGCCTACAGGCTTGTAGCCAAGCTGGGGATTTGCTGTTAACGTTTTCCCGATATTTATTGCAAGCGAATTTATCCCTAAAAAAGCAACGTTTTGGATATATCGAGAAGAGAAAAGTGAATAAAAAAAGCGGCGCCAGGTATAAGCGAATATTCCTAATATGAAAATATCAATCAAAAGGTTTGTTTTTGGCGTAATGCCGAAAAATGGGATTGAATAAAAGAAAATTATGCCAACTGCTAGGCAAACAATTAAGGCTTGGGCGGTTCTGATAATGGATTCCGCCTTTGGTTTGATGAAGTTGAGATCGTAGAGGTTAAATATGTAAAAGATAGCAAACCAAAATATGTAAAGAAAAGTAAAAGGAAAAAAGTGGCGCGTAAACATTTGGCCGCAATTACTTCTGCCGAATCTGATAAGCACGGTTAAGAACAAAGCGCCGTAAGCAGAAACAATATCACCAAAAATTAAAAGCAGTTTTCTCGCTTTTCTCATATAGATATATTATGGGTTAATTCAGTTCAAAAATCAATAAAATTAATAATTAATTTGAAAATATCTAATTAGAATAAGCCGTTTTGGGTTGAAATAAGAAATCTTGAGCTTTTATCAAAATTATTGACAAAAAAGGTATAATGTTGTAGTCTTACAATATAATAGAACTTTAACAGTTTAAAATATAAAATAAAAAAAGAAAGGAGAAAGAGATGTGGCAGAAGAGAATTTGGCGAGAGATTGAAAAAAGGGAAAAAAGCAGTCTTAAACAACTCGTTCGTTATCGTTATTACGGCTTTCTTAAAGAAGAAAGCCGTAGCTGTGAGAAAATAAAAGAGAGAGAAAAAAGGAGGGAAGAAGTAAGAAGAGAGTTAATGGTAATGGGTATTACACCTATCGCTGTAATATCCAGAAAAAAATTCGAAAAGATTACTCGCCAACTTCGTTTTTATCGCTTCGACTATCTGAACGAAGCTGGTGAAACAAGGGTTCCACTAACTCCGCTAAAATGGTGGAAAATTGTTAGCGGAGAGTGGAGTAATGATTCAATAATAGGTATTAGAATAAGAGTGAAATTCCGATCCCACTCTTGTCCTTTGAGCCTGGGCTTAAAGACTTTCTGTACGCCTTCCATCGCAAGCCAAATAGGTGCGATGGAAATCGAGATAATTCCTGATTGTCTTTTTTTGAAATTTCTAAAACTAGTAAAAATTCTCAAAAACAGAAGAAAGAAGGGCCAAAAAGAAAAAGTAGAAGAAGGCTGCATTTTAATCTATATAAACTTTTCGTTTCCGATAGAAGACTTCATTGCAGTAACGGAAGTTCT
>CAYNRT010000032.1:0-4700 GCA_964399945.1 uncultured Candidatus Saccharibacteria bacterium
GCTTTTCTCTCAGCAAACATTTTTCTTTCTTTTTTCTCTATTTTTTTCCATATCTTTCCTTTTTCTTCACACATTTTTCCTCCTTTCAACATAAATACATTGTTAATGTCCTTTTATACTAAAATCTTATAATATACTACATCGTACGTCAAGGTCCATTAATCACTAACTATTAGCCATCAAACTAATTCTCCTTTACGCCTCTTCTTTTTTGACTTAAGATATAGTTGATGAAAGAAGCTTATCTTTACGAAAAACTACCGGATAAGAAAGTGCGCTGCCGTGTCTGCAACCATTACTGCCTTATTAGTAACGGCGAGTATGGAAAATGCTATGTTCGGGAAAACAAAAACGGCAAACTTTATTCTTTAAATTACAATCTTGCCTGTGCTTTAAATATTGATCCCATTGAGAAAAAACCGCTTTTTCATTTCCTGCCGGGGACCTATTCCCTTTCCCTGTGTACGGCTGGCTGCAATTTTCAATGCCAAAATTGTCAAAATTGGCAAATTTCCCAAAGTCCGCGCCTTTTCAAAAGAATCGAAGGCAGCAGTATTCCACCCCAAAAAATAGTTGAACTCGCACTGAAGAATAAAATCCCCAGTATCTCTTACACTTATACAGAGCCAACAGTATTCCTAGAATATGCTTTAGATGCAATGAAGGTAGCTAAAAGTAAAGGACTCAAAAATATCTGGGTTAGCAATGGCTTTTTTTCAGAAGAAACCTTTAATCTAGTATCTCCTTATCTTGATGCTTTAAATATCGACCTAAAAAGTTTCAGTGAGAAGGTTTACCAAAAGTATTTCGGCGGCCGTTTACGGCCTGTTTTGGAAACCCTAAAAAGAATAAAAAAAGCAGGTATTTGGCTTGAAGTGACAACTTTAATAATACCAGGCATCAGTGATTCAAAAAAAGAAATCAAAAGCATTGTCGAATTTATCAAAACAGAGCTGGGCCCGGAAACGCCCTGGCACATATCCCGCTTTTCTGGAGAAATATCCTGGAAACTGCAGAATATTTCTGATACTCCTGTTGAAACAATAAAGAAAGCTGTAGAAATCGGCAAAAGCGCCGGCCTAAAATATGTTTATGCCGGCAACCTTCCCGGCTCAAACATGGAGAACACTTACTGCCCTAAGTGCGGTGCGTTGGCAGTAGAACGTAAGGGTTACGCCATACAGCGTTATGATAAAGACGGGCATTGCCCAAAATGCGGCACCAGTTTAAATTTTGTGTTAAAATAAGTAAAAATATGCGGTTTTCTGCGGAAAATGTTTTAGGAGAAAATCCTGATGTTATAATGCGCAGACTAGGCTATCATTACCATGGTTTCTCGCCGGAAAAATCCGAGATGTCATTTATCAGACCATTGCGTCAAACCGCCTATCCACGTTTTCATGTTTATCTAAGAAAAACCGAAAAAAGCAACGAAATGCTTTTTAATCTGCATCTAGACCAAAAAAGACCTATTTACAAAGGTGTTACCGCTCATAGTGGCGAATATGGCGGCGAACTCCTTGCTGTTGAAGCTGAAAGAATAAAAGCTGCTTTTGTTAAAGCCGCCAATTAAGTTATGTCTCCAAAAAAACTTCACCAAAGTAACAACAAAGCGCTCGCCCAGATATTCTACAGCATAGCCGAACTTTTGGATATAAAAGGAGGCCGCAGCAGAAAGAACGCCTTTAGAATAAAAGCATATAAAAAAGCAGGAGAATTTTTAGAAAAATTGGATAAAGATGTTGCAAAGATTTACAAAGAGGAAGGTATAAAAGGATTGGATAAGCTTCCTATTATAGGGAAGAGTTTGGCTGAAAAAATTGAGGAGTACCTGAGAACAGGCAAAATTAAGTATTACGAAGAACTGCAAAAAGAAACAGCAGTCCGTCAAATAATTACTCATTTTTTTGCCAGCAAAGGATTGGAGTTAGGAGAATTGAAAAGAAACGCCCGCAAGAGAAAAATCGTTTATTCCCGCTATACTCGGCCGGCAAAGCAATTACTGGAACTTGCCGGTTCGGTGGAAAAGGCAAAAAAAGCTATTGATGTGGTTGCTGAATGGGCAAAATCGCGCGGCTTGGATTATGCCATCGAAACAGTTTTCAAAAAATGGCTGGAGCTGGATCGGTTAAAGCCTAAAGAAATTGTTAAAAAACCTTTCTATCAAGGCAAGCCAATGGTTTGGTCGCAGACACGACGACGCTGGTATGTAATAGACAATAACGGCGAATGGCTGGAATTTGCGGATGAAGAATCAAAGATTGAATGGCGAGTAGTGAAGTAACCATTATAGAAATTAAACCATCAACGATTTGCCCGGGAAATCAGTTCTTGGGAAAAGCGGGCTGGAAGAAATTATTGATAAGACTACTTTCTTGATTCAATAAAAAAGTTAACAGAACACTGGCTTTTTATATAGTATCTTTATGCGAAAATATGTTTTTAGAAAATATAATCCGGAGTATCAAGATTTTTTTACTCTAAAAAAAAGAAGATAATTAAACTACTTGGCCCAACAGTCAAAATTGAACATATTGGACCAACAGCCGTACCCGGGCTTGGTAGCAAAGGCATTCTTGATATTGTAGTTGGAATCACAAAATTAAAATTCATGGAAACCAAAAGGAAATTAGAGAAAGCAGGCTATGAGTTCCGCAAAAAAGCAAGCTGCCCAGAAAGATTATTTTTCAGAGTTGATTATCCTTATAAAAACAGAAAAAGAAGAGTTCACATCCATCTCACAAGATTCAATAGCCGAGACTGGAAAGGAATGATTAGTTTCCGCGATTATCTATTAAAGCATCCAGAGACCATTGAACAATATGCTAAAATTAAAAAAGAAGGAGTGAAAAAAGCTCTTGGAGATGGTGAAAAATACCGAAAATATAAAGAAAAATTCATTAAAAGTATTCTGAAAAAGGCACTGCAATAATAAATATAAAAATTATTTCTAAAATTTTTTAATAATTTCTTCCCCTGCTATTATTTTTTTTAAACAACTTCGTTTTTTTAAATTTTCTAACTAATTTGTTTAAAGTAAGTCTCGTTATTAAGTTTTTGCTGCCCGAATTAACTCTCCTCAAACTTTCACCACTATTTTACCAAATTTAATCCATAAATCGAAGACCTGCCTGCCGGCAGGTGGGGCGAATTCGTCGGACGAGAAAGAAATAAAATCTCTAAAATTATCTCAAAATGAGTTCGTAGCTTATGATTCTGGCTGCCGGGCTAGGATTCGAACCTAGATAAGTAGCTCCAAGGGCTACTGTCCTACCATTAGACGACCCGGCATTATTTATCCACCTGCCAGTTTCTTTGCCTTCCAGCTTTAGTTTTTCTGTTCGCCTTATTAATCCTCACACACATCCACTACAGCCAGTTCTATGGGAAGCTGAAATATGTTAGCATATTTCATTTTTTGTTCAGCCGCTTCAAATCTCTCTAGTATCACTTTTATCTTTTCCACAGAAAACTTTTCAGCTAATTTCAGAAGTTCTTTTCCTTCTTCGGTTGTCATTTCTGCTAATAGAGACTCTCCCAAATTCGGACAAACTTTCAAAAGCAGTATTTGGCGCAGATAATGTAGAAGCAGCTTTAAAAACTCTGCAGCTTCTGTTCCTTTGTCAATAACTTCATTTAAAAGTTCTATTGCTTCCTTTGTCTTTTTCTCAAACAAATAGTTAATAAAAGTAAAAATAGTTTTTTTGTCCGCTAATCCGAGAAGCTCTTCAATAAGGTTTTTTTTAAGCGCCGTAGAACCGCCGAAACTCACTGCTTGATCAAGTAGAGTTTCAGCATCTCTAATACAACCATTTGCTGAAGCAGCAATAGCTGCTAAAGCATCTTGCTCAAATTTAATACCTTCTTTTCTTAAAATATATTCCAAGCGGTGACTAATCTCTTGAATACTCAAACGCCGAAAGCTAAAGCGTTGACAGCGCGAAGCTATTGTTGGTATCATCTTTTGGGCTTCAGTGGTTGCCAGCACAAAAACAGCATGCGTTGGCGGTTCTTCCAGTGTTTTTAACAAAGCGTTTGCCGCTTCTTTGGTAAGTTGGTGCGCCTCATCAATAATAAAAACCTTATACTTTAATTTTACTGGCAGAAAGCCAACGCCCTCTTTTAACTCGCGCATCTCATCAATACCTCGATTGGAAGCTGCGTCTATTTCAATAAGATCAACAGCTTTGCCTGTATTTATTTCCTCGCAAGAACTGCATTTATTACAAGGCTCATAATCCCCTCCTTTGCGGTTTTGGCAATTCAACGATTTTGCTAAGAGTCGAGCAGTTGTTGTCTTCCCTGTCCCTCGAGGTCCAGTAAAAAGATAGGCGTGTGAAATATTCCCTGAAGCAATTGCGTTAGTCAGGGTTTGAATAATATGCTCTTGTCCTACTATTTCTTTAAATGTCTTTGGCCTATATCTCCGGTATAAAGCTAAATGCGCCATAAGTTTGCCTTTTCCTATCTTATCATAAGAATAACCAGTGAAGCAAGCATTTTTATGCGAGTTAAACTTACACATTGAATTGGTATATAAAAAATCCTTAACACTTAAAGCAAGGAATAATTAGAATAATTTATATTGCTATTTCACTGTTTTTTTGCTAAATTAAAGATGATTAGGCCGCCATCGTCTAGTGGTTTAGGACACCACTCTCTCACAGTGGAAACACCGGTTCAAATCCGGTTGGCGGCGC
>CAYNRT010000033.1:0-4465 GCA_964399945.1 uncultured Candidatus Saccharibacteria bacterium
GAAGAGTTGGCTTTTTATGATGCTATTGCCAGCAAAAAATTAATTAAACAAGATGAAAAGATTAAAAAAATAGTTAAAGAATTAGTTAAATCAATCCGTCGAGATTTACTTGTTGATTGGACAAATAATGACATCATTAAAGCGCGGATTAGAAATAATGTGAGATTAATCTTATTAAAAAATCAACTTCAACCAAAAGAAGTAGAAGAAATAACTAGTGTAGTTTATCAGCAAGCGATTTATTTATTTAAAGATTATAAGATATCATTAATGGGCTAAAGTAAAAGAACATAAATATATGAGTTTCAGCAGTAAAAAGCTAAACGATATAGTCGCTATTTGCTTAGTAAGTATTTCATGGATCGTAAACGTTTATCCTATTTGCAGAAACTGTTCTTTGCACCTTAAAGATAATCCAGATATAATTAAGAGCGATTTTTTGGCCAAATTAACAAGAGTTTATTTTGAAACTATAAATACGACCGCAACAATAGTAGCCTATACATACAAAATTTATAATTGATGAATTTTAGTCGAAAATATTTGGAAAAAGCATCCAAACTACATATTTAGTTTAAGCTTATAATATTCAATCAGAAGAATTAAAAAATGATTTTGGGAATTGGGAAGATTTGAAGCTGTGAGTTTAAAGGTCGAAGAAAACTAAAATTATTTACTTTCCGCGATTTACTTTTGCCAAAATTAATAAGCGGAGAGGTGAGAGAGTGGTTTTAACGAGAAATTATTCTGTTCTATTTTATGCCTACTACACCACAGCGAAAAATTGCTTATTATATAAACAGAATAGTTAAAATCTTGGGAGAAGAGCAGCAAATCTTAAGTCAAAATTATTGGCTTAGCGAACAAAAGAAAATTGACATAAAAAGAGGTGTTTTCAGAAGAAGGTCAGGTATTCTCATCCCTATAGATGTTGCAGAGTATCGAGTTTTATATGAAGGTTATCATATAAATGTATTAGAAAGTTTTATTCTGCTTATAAAGGAAGTGATGAAATATAGAAAAATCTCCATAACAAATTTTTCTCTAAGAAGCCTTTGGGAAATAGGTTTTACCCGAATAGATGTATATTTTTCTAAAGATGTAGATCCTATAAAAGAAAAAAGAGCTCGTTTATTGTCCGTGCTTGTAGATTATGCTATAAAAAAACCCTTGTTTTTCAAAAAACTTTTTCGATCAGAAAAATCTATCTTAAAACAGGAAGAGATAAACATAATTAACAATTATTTAGTATTACCGGCTTCTGTATCTGTAAAAGAAGAACGGTTTAAGATAATTAAAGAACTAAGGAGAAAAGTGGGTATGGCGTACAGCGAGGCTTATCAGTCGATAACTCCATATCCTTTTCTTGCTAATCTTAATCTTAATCTTAATCTTAATCTTAATAATAAAATTATTCCATCTCATTTGTCTCATTTTCTTCATGGAGATCCGTATTTAATTAAAGGTTTGATGGAAACGAAAACGACAGAACAAGAAAAAAGGGTTTTCGCTATAATTATCAGATCAGGGCTTAATGCTGTTAATAGGATAGGAGAGTTTATAAATGATTCAAAAATTATGAATAGAATTACTAAGCTTAATAGTGAGCTTAGTGCTATTTGGAAAATCTTGTTATCAATTAAATCTTAAGAATAGTTTTTATGTTAGAACTTACTGAAAACGATTTAGCTAAATAACCCACTATTGAGTGGTTCAAATGGCTTGGTTGTGAGTATAAATTTAGGCCAGATTATATAAAAGATAATTTTTTAAGAAATAAAAATGAAGCACGCAAAAGAGAAAATTATTTTTATGGACAATTTAAGAAAGAAGTTGGAATATAGAAGCAAAATGAAAAAGCACCGCTGAGGGACGAAACCCAAAGAGGTGCTTTTTCCTGTGTATTCTATTATCAGAATAGGAAAGCTATATTTTTTGTCAAGTGGGTAAGCCGGATAAACTAAAATCAGCATACTTTACTAAACTTTTAATTCGGCGGAAGAATTATATGATAGACTTATTTAACAAACCGTCAAAAGAGCTAAAAAATAATTTTAGGAATTGGGAGGATTAGAGTCTTAATTATTAGAATATATCTTGACAGACAAATGGTGTTAGTTTATACTGTACATATGAGTACAGGATACGACAACATTACTAATAATAGGTTTGCCAAGTTGGCCCAAATGGGAGAAGTTGTTTTTCATACTGCTGATTTGGCGAATTTATGGCAGATAAGAAATAAAAATACGCTTTATACTACCTTGAAAAGATATACCCAAAAGGGTTTGCTTTTTAGGATTTATCGCGGTTTTTATTCCTTAAAAAAGATAGAACAGATTAATCCTGTTTTTTTAGGAATTAAAGCTTTAAATCGGTTCGCCTATTTGAGCGCAGAGTCAGTTTTGGCTAAGGCAGGGATAATTTCGCAAGTTTCTTCCCGAATTACCTTAATTAGTTCAATCTCCAAAAAGTTTTCCATCAAAAACAACTTTTACCTTGTTAGGAAATTGGACGACAAGTTTTTATTCAATCCTGCTGGAATAGAATTAAAGGGCGGATTTTACCAAGCTACTCCCGAGAGAGCAGTTGCTGACTTGCTTTATTTTAATCCGCGATATTTTTTTGACGGAGCTAAAATAGTAAATTGGAAGAAAGTAAAAGAAATTCAAGAGGAATTAGGTTATCCTATTGTAAATAAAAAATAGTATGTTTTTGCCTGACAAAGAAAATGCCGTTCATAAAGCTTGGATTTACCGGATTTTAAGCGAAATAGCCGATGATAGTTTTTTAGTTTCAGTAATGTATTTTAAAGGGGGTACTTGTGCGGCAATGAGGAATTTGTTGGACCGTTTCTCCATTGACTTGGATTTTGATTTTGTCGGCAAGGGAAGCCAAATGATTCAAGCTAAAAAACATTTGGAGAACATTTTTGGCCGGCTTGGTTTAAAAATCAAAGATGCCAGCCAGAAAATTCCCCAATATTTTTTAAAGTATCCTGTTAAAAACCAAAATCAAAGGAATACTTTAAAAATAGATACCTTTTTCCCGCCACTAGAAGGAAACAAATATGAGCCGGTACGACTGATTGAGATAAATCGGATAATGTATTGCCAAACAATTGAGACAATGTTTGCTAATAAAATGATTGTCTTAATTGACAGATTTAAGAGGAGAGGAAGCATTGCCGGCCGCGACTTATATGATATTCACCATTTTTTTCTTCAAGGGTATTCTTATGACGCCCAAATAATTGAAAGCTATAGCAGGCAAAAATTGGCTGATTTTTTACAAGGATTAATTAAGTTTATTGAAAACAATATTAACCAAAAAATTATTGACCAAGACATAAATTTACTTTTAGCTCCGCAAAAATTTCGGCTAATCAGAAAAAACCTTAAAAATGAAACTTTAATCTTTTTAAAAGACGAGCTGAAGAGGATTAAGGAAAACGAGTAATAAAGTAATGAAAAAAATTAAGCCAGCTCCAGTGCTTTTAGGTTTGTTTGCCAGTGCTTTTTGGGTAGAACTTTTTTGAGGGCTTTTTCTATGGAGGCTGGCTCCAGTGGAATGAGGCTGTTCTTTGCCGCATAGCCGAGCAGAAGAACGCCAGCAGGCATTTCATTATTAAGCTTTTCGCGGCAAACCTTAGTTGCCGGTAATAACCGTATATTAGAACTGATTTTTTTAATGTTTTTTACAGCTTCTTTTTCTGAAATTCCGCCTCCAAAGATTGGCGATTGGTATTGGTTTATCAAGAAAGTAGTGCCGCCGGAAGCATAGTAAGCGGCTGAGAGCGCTTCCTGCGATTCCAAACAGATAATTAAATCAGCTTTTCCCTGCGGCACCAACGGCGAATAAACCTTTTTGCCAAACCTTACTTCTACTTTAACCGAACCTTCCCTTTGGCTTAGGCCGTGAAGTTCGGAGGTTTTTATATCAAATCCCGCTTCTTTTGCCGCTTGGGCGATTATTAGGGCTAAAGTAATAAGGCCCTGGCCGCCTACTCCGGCAATAATAATATTGAAAACATTGTTTCTTTTTTGCATTTTTTTATTGCTCATATAAAAAACCAGTTTTAAGCCCTATGTCCTGCTTTTGAATAATACAGCCAGCAGGGATGCCGGGAAATAATGACTGAAACATCTTCTTTCTTTAGGAAATCCTTAACAGCAGCAGCAAATGAATCAGCATTTTTAACCGGATCAACAACTTTAACGTTTCTTACTCCCAGCGCTCTGACAACATCCTCTATTTTAACAGCGCGGCCTTTTGTCTTTCGGCCAGTGCCCTCTAATCCCGGATGGGGCTGGTGGCCGGTCATCGCTGTAATCCCGTTATCCATAATTATTATCAGTGGGTTTGATTTATTGTGAACAGCGTTTATCAACGCCGGGATGCCGGCATGAAAAAAGGTAGAATCGCCAATAAAGGCAATCGCTTTATTCCTGTTTTTTGATGCTTT
>CAYNRT010000034.1:0-4085 GCA_964399945.1 uncultured Candidatus Saccharibacteria bacterium
GAATTTTGTTAGTTTATAAGATTTGCCCAAGCCCCTTCAATTTCAAGCCCAAAAATTTATTGAGTTTAACATATGCGATTTAACGAAGTCCAGCCGTCAGGCTGGATTTGGGTGTAGCGAGGTGCAACCGAGCGGAGCCGTTAAATCGCTGTTAAGTGAGTGCGTCAGCACCGAGCCAGAGTGCAGCGTCCTTTCCGAAGGAAAGGCTGGCGAGAGTAAAAATGGGTCGCGGCCGAAAATATATACTCCAGTATATAAATTAAGTTCTGGAGATTTTTCGTCGTATCTGTGTTTAGAGAGAGGGCGTCGTTATGCTGCCTTATGAAATAAGCAGTTTATCCATTTCCTTTGCGAATTCCTTCGCCCTCTGTAACGAGGTCTTGGCTTTTGTCTGTTTCTCAATTTCTATTGTTCTGTATTGGATCAGGCCTCGCTTCTTTCTTTCAAATTCAAACGATTCAATCAATGAGTCTGCTCTCATTCCAGCGAGGTTTAATGCTTCTTCCTTTGTCTGCTCGTATTCTTCAATCAAAGACCCCTTCAGTTTTCCTCTGATATAAACAATCAACGCATCCGAAGTGACTTTGTGAACAATCTTCTCTCCCACTTTGTAGCCAAATTTCAGTAAAACCGCGTTTGCATAATAATACATCGCGTAGTATGAGCAGACAATAACCCATAATTCTGACAGGTTTCTCTGATGGATTTCTTCCGCCACCCTTAAGCTCTCTTTTGCGTTTCTTAACAAAATATTCATTATTTGCTGGTTCATAACCGTCTTTTTAAGCAAGCCTTCGTCCAAGTAAGACCTTACATTATCTTCAGCTTCTTTTATTCTCTTTTTATCCAGCATTTGACAACAACCTGTAATATTCTTCTATTCCTATCAATATAATATTGTTTTTAAGTGCTTCGCTTACAACAGTAAATTCCTTACTTTTTGCCATGTGGATAAAATTTTCATAGTCCAATGTTGTCAAGTGAATCTTATCAGGCAAAAGCGAAATTGTTGCCTTTATCTCTTTTTCATTCCCACCGATTGTCAAAATATCAATATCAGAATATCTGTCTGCTGTTCCTTTTGCATGAGAACCGAACAATAAAGCAATAAAAGAGAATTTCAGTTCTGAAAGCCTGTTATGGATTATTAAAAAATCCTTGTTTTTGAAAAGCTCTTTTCTTCTCAAATATTCAGCTTCAAAAACCCTATTATCAAATCTTGATGTAAATTCACATAATTTGGAATTGCCTGCCTTTGTGATTCCAATCAAACCTTCCTTCTCAAGCATTATGACCTTTTCGTATGCTATCCTGTAATTGATTTTCAGGGTTTCTGCTATCCTTTTTATGGTGAATTTCTCTTCCTTCATATCAAGCAGAAGCTTCAATATCTTTATCTCGCTATCCATATTATTACCCTATGTAATAATACTATTACAAATAGTAATATATAAATGTTTTGGCGAGACAATTTGTGCCGAAGGCACTTCCGCGACCCATTTTTATTTCACTTAACATATGCCGTTAAAAGAAGTTTTTGCGTTAGCAAAAATTTGGAGAAATTTCGCAGGAATTTCTCTTTTAACGGCTGTTAGGCGTCCCGAACGAAACGAAGTGGAGTGAGAGCCTGCAAGGCGTGGTCGGAGTGGGCAGAGCGAACGGAGAAGTTAAAACGAACTCTGGGACGGCGGGAACCGCCGAGATTTCTAAATAAAAATGGGCCGAAAATTAAGATTTTAATGCTTCATCTAAACATTTATTCATTTTTTCTAAATAAATCTTTAATATTTCTTCATCACCAGACTTGATTTTTGCGCCAGTGTAATGTGCTTCCAATTTAGCTCTCATTGTGCTGATCATACTAAATGCACCTTCAAGAATAGTTTTATTACTAAATGAAAATTCTTTATCTTCATTTATGAAGATAGGATAAAATAATTTTTCATGTCTTCTCATTATGGAAAAACAATCACCCAATCCAATTTGCAAATGTATTTTTTCCATATCTTTAATCCCATGTTTTTTCATGGTCTTAACTGCCCGTCCATATGTAGAATCATCAACTGCATTTTTAAACCAATCTTTATTTTTTGGATCATATAATATTTTTTTAATTAAAGCTTTCAACTTTTTTTCGAGACTTATAAATTCCTCTTTGAATTTAGTAGTTGGGATTTCCCCGCCAAAAAGATCATCTTTCGTTTCAGATCTTATTTTTAGCACTAATTCATTTAACAATTCTGATTTTCCTCCTTCACTTGTACACCTTAATCTCAAATTTTTTAGATAATTAGCATCTAACGATTCTAGATCTTCTTTTATTGGAGCTGTATAAATTTAAAATCTTCTTTAGATGGTTCTCTTTTATTCTTTTGCATTATCCTAGATAAAATCTTTTCAAAAAGACCTATCATTACACTCATCCCTCCGTTTGTAAGAATAAAACCTTTTGATTTTAAATCCCAATTATTTGGGAAATTTGTTTTTAATACCTCAAAATATTTTGAAAGGGACTGTCCAACTTTTTTAACACAGAAAGAATGATCTTTATCGTAAAGAGGGTTCTTAATATTCTGTAAAGTAAATTCATCAACTATTTTTCTTTTTTTAATAGCGATGCATATAGCAGAGATTTTTATCATGTCAGCTTTCTTTTTTATACCTGTAGATGGATAATAAATCTTGTAAAACAATGGTCCCCCTTCTTCATTATTTAGAAATTTAGCAACATTTGATATTATTCCATCTTTTTCAGAAGGTATCATTTCTCCATTAAGATCCCAAAGTAGATCAGGATTTACTGGTTTTTGATTTTTGTTTATATCTAAAAAGAATTTACACTGGTCTTCTATATCTAAATGCTCAAAAGCAGTTACGGGCATATTAAAATAAAAATTCTTTTTAACATTTATGAAAGCATATAATCTATGTTGTCCGTCAATGATCCAACAACTTCTATAATCTTTTGGAAATTCTAGAATACCATAAGAAATACCTACATAAGGCCAATCTGTACTGCTATAATCTGGTCCTTTTATACGATGAAATTTGACATCTAGATCTTTTTTAAAAGAAATTATTATGTTATTAGGAAATCTCCCCCCACCTTCAATATATTTAGCAATTTTTAATAATCTTTTTTTATCAATAATTCTTTGATAATATCTTTCTTTACCAACTTCTCTTCTTGCTACGAATGCGACTTCAAGCAAATCCTTCGGGTTCATTACAAAGTTGTATACATTTACATTCCCAAATTTAATTTGAAAAGCTGGGACTGTTATTGGTTGCTGATGAACTGGTCGAATCCTCATTTCTCCTAGAAGATCATATTTTGCGTATGGTTTGATGTATGAGTATAGATTAGAATAATACTCCAAGAAATCATCATTCCAAATATATATACTTGGGTGTTGATTTGCAAAATCATAGTCAGGTTTTCTTACCTTTATGTTTTTCGTAACAATGACGTATTTAAAAAAATTATATTTTTTATAAACTGGATGTTGTTTAAATCCTCTCTCAAGAAGAGGTATTTTACCACGAAATTCACTTATAATTGACCTTAAATTTTTCTTGCCTAGCTTTTGCTTAGTTTTACATTCTATAACTAGTAAAGCATTTCCCCAACCACCGCAAACATCAACCTGAATTCCATTTATTAAGAAATTGTCCCTTGCTCCATCAACATCATTAAATTCCAAATTTTGAAGAAATCGTTTTATTTTTTCTTCAAATCGTGTTGCAGATTTTTTTCTACTTGACATATTTTTTTCTTCCATTGTTCCCATAATTTTAATAAGTTGATGATATTTATAACCTTTTCATAAGCAACCCCTCTCAATTTAGGGGTGGGTGGTCGGGGGTTTCAGAGTTCGTTTTAATTACGCCTAACGTTTTGTTATCGGAAGTTCGGCGGAGCCGAATTTCCCCGAAGGGCTGAGCGAGGCGTTCACCCCTGGGTAAACAAGAAAGTCACGCCGCACACTTTAAGGCATACGTTCGCAACCCATCTTCTCGAGGCGGAGGTGGACATAAGGTATATCCAGCAATTGTTGGGCCACAAAAACCTGCAGACCACGCAG
>CAYNRT010000035.1:0-4042 GCA_964399945.1 uncultured Candidatus Saccharibacteria bacterium
ATAAAGCAAAAAAAAGACCAAGCTGGGATGAATATTTTATGAATGTTGCAGATACAGTAGCTGAGAGAGCTACTTGCGATCGCGGTAAAAGCGGGGCTGTTATTGTTGTTGGTAAAAGAATAGTAGCGACAGGCTATGTTGGTTCGCCGCCGGGGCAACCGCATTGTGATGAAGTGGGCCACTTAATGAGAGAAGTAATAGATGAGGAAGGCAATAAATCGATGCACTGCGTGCGGACAATACATGCTGAACAGAATGCTATTGTTCAAGCGGCGCGCTACGGCATTTCTTTGGAGGGCGGCACGCTTTACTGCAAGATGACTCCTTGCTTCACTTGCGCTAAGATGATAGTTGGTGCGGGCATTAAAAGAGTTGTTGCTAAAAGGCGCTATCATGCTGATGGTTTAAGTTTAAAGTTGTTTAAAGACGCCGGCATAGAGCTTAAAGTATTGGAAAATAAAACAGAGGAGTACGAAAATCAATAAAATGGTTGAGGAATAAAAATTAACGAGTGCCATACAAGATTGTTTGATATTAGAAACATTTAGGCAAAAACCCTTCTTGGGGATTTTTTTATTAACTGTTTATGCTATAATAGAAATGTAAGGGATTAAACATGTTATATGGAAAGGAATCCCTATATTGGCAAATTTATTGTGTTTGAAGGGTTGGACGGTTCAGGACAAACTACACAAACAGGAATATTGAGTGGTTTTTTTCAGCAATCAGGTAAAGAAGTTGTAGAGACGAAGGAACCGACCGAAAAGTCTCCTTTTGCTAGTCAAATAAAGAGAATTTTAAGCGGCAATCAGGAAGTTGGAGCAAAGGAACTGCAATCGCTGTTTGCTGAAGACAGACGTTGGCATTTAGATAATGTTGTTGTTCCAGCGCTTACAAAAGGACAAGTTGTTATATCTGACCGCTATTTTTTCTCAAGTTTTGCCTACGGTATGGCCGAGGGCTTAGAGTTTCAAGAAGTATACCAATTAAACAGCGAGTTTATCCTGCCGGACATTGTTTTCTTTTTGGACGTGGGGGCTAAAATCTGTATAGAAAGAATAAAAGCAAGAGGAAAAGACAAAACTATTTTTGAAGAAGTAGAACGACTGAAAGAAGTTTACCAATTTTACAAAGAAACATTTCAGTATTTTAGAGAAAAAACAACTGTTTGCTACATTGACGGGAAAAGGCCGATAAAAGAAGTTTTTGAAGAAATTCAATGTAAAACAGCAGATATTTTTTCAGCTTAAAAGCTTTGCTTAGAGATTTAATAAATATATTAATTAATAATAAAACAATATGAGAGTTTTCAATCCTGCTAAAATAATAGACCACACAAATATAAAAGATTCCGCCAAAGAGAAAGATATAATTAAAACCTGTAAAGAAGCTATAAGATATGGTTTTCGGGGCGTTGATGTAAATCCGGAATGGGTTAAGCTGGTAAGCGAAAGACTAAAAGGTACAAATATAAAAACTATTGTTTTAATAGATCCACCGATGGGCGTAAGCCCTCACCTTAAGAGAGTTGAAATGTGCCGCCGGGCAAAAGAGGATGGAGCGGATGAATTAGATATAGTTATAAATATCCTTGATGTGAAATATGAAAGATATGATGAAGTGCTTAGAGATTTAAAAGAGATATGCCGCATTTTGCCTACGAAAGTAATCATTGGTTCTGGTTATCTAACTAACGAAGAAATTGCTAAAGCTTCGGAATTAGTTAAAAAAGCTGGAGCTTTTTGTGTTAAGACAGCCACAGAAAAAGATCCTTTAGAGAACATTGAATTGGAGGAGAAAGCGCGCCATTTACAGATAATGAGAAAAGCGGCGCCGGGCTTAAAGATAAAGGCCTCCGGGAAAATTCGCACATTAAAGGATTTGGAGATGATGGTTGAGGCAGGCGCAGATATTATTGGCACAAGCTCTAGTGTTCAAATAATGAAGCAATGGAAAAGAAGAAAAAAGAAATAAAATTATGTACAGGCCGACGATAGGCTTAGAGATACATATTGAATTAAGAACCCGATCAAAAATGTTTTGTTCCTGCAAGAATGATTCGGAGGAGAAAGAGGCAAATTTAAATGTATGCCCGATTTGTTTGGCTCACCCGGGCACTTTGCCGGCTATAAACAAAGAAGCGGTGCAGATGGTATTAAAAGCCGCTTTAGCTTTGCATTGCCGAGTTAACAGGAAAACTTTTTTTGAGCGGAAAAGCTATTTTTATCCGGATTTGCCTAAAAATTATCAGATTTCACAATATGCTCTTCCTTTAGCTGAAAAAGGATTCCTTTGTATTAAAAGCGGAGATAAAGAGAAAAAGATAAGGATTAATAGAGTTCATTTGGAAGAAGATACCGGCAGGCTTATTCATCCAAAAGGAAAGGGTTATTCTTTAGTTGATTTTAACCGTGCAGGGGTTCCCTTAATGGAGTTGGTAACAGAGCCGGACATTGAAAGCGCTGAAGAAGCCCGTAATTTTGCCAAAGAATTAAGGTTAGTAATCAGGTATTTAGGCATATCAAAAGCTGATATGGAAAAAGGGGAGATGAGATGCGAAGTAAACATATCGCTTAGAAGCGGGAAAGACAAGGAATTGGGTACAAAAGTTGAAGTGAAGAATTTAAATTCCCTGCGCTCGGTAGAAAAAGCAGTTAAGTATGAAATTAAAAGGCAGCTGAAAATTTTAGAGAGTGGTGGAGAAATTATACAGGAAACAAGGGGATGGAGCGATAAAGAAGAAAAAACATTTTCCCAGAGGACAAAAGAGGAATCTGATGATTATCGCTACTTTCCTGAGCCTGACTTGCCGCCGCTAGAACTTGCTCAAGATTTTGTGACAGAAATAGAGAAAAGTTTGCCGGAGCTACCGGCTGAAAAAAGAGAAAGATTTCAGAAGGAATATGGTTTAAACAGTAAAGAAGTGGAAATTTATATTTCTCAGCCGCGCCTCGGAAATTACTTTGAAGAAGTTGTTTCAGAATTACGGAATTGGGTAAAGGAGAAAACAATGAAGAAAGAGATAAAAAAAGAGGAATTTTTTCGGTTAGCAAAGCTTGCCGCCAATTATATTTCCACCGACCTGCAGTTTTTTCTGAAAGGCAAGCCTTTCTCGGAAAAGGAATTTCCTGTTAGCCCGGAGAATTTTGCCGAGTTTATCTCGATGATTCATCTCAAGGAAATATCCAGTCGAATTGCAAAAAAACTTCTTGAAAAAATGTTTCAGAGCGGAGGCGATCCTTCTCAAATTATTAAAGAGGAAGAGATGGTCTTGCTCTCTGACGAGAATTTAATATTTAAAGTGGTTAAAGAAGTAATTACAGAAAACCCCAAAGCTGTTGAAGATTATAAAAAAGGCAAAGAAGCGGCAATCCAATTTCTTCTTGGCAGGATAATGGCTAAAACAAAAGGAAACGCCGACCCGGCGGCGGCGAGAAAGATTTTGCAAGACACTCTTTAGACCACAACAAATTTTGCCTATTTGTTTTTCAAAAATTCTTTTATCAGTTTTTCTGTTTGGCGGATGTTTTTTATCCAATGAATCTTAATAGTCTTGTTTTCTTTGCTCAAAACCGGCTTTTTAAACCACTTCATCTGACGCTTAGCTAATTGTAAGGTGTTTTTCTTTATCTTTTCTACAACCTCTTCTTTTTTTGTTTTACCCTCAAAATATTCTTTCCATTCTTGATAACCAATGCTTTCTAGCGCCGAAGTCCAGCCGTATTTTTTTACAAGGCGACGGACTTCTTTCTCCAACCCCGCCTTAATCATTTTGTTGACTCTTTCGTTTATTCTTTCTTTTAGTTCTTCTTTAGGTGGATTTATACCTATAATCAAGCAGGAGAATTGGGGGGTTTTTTCAAGTTTTGGAACTTTTCCTAACTGCTCGGCTATTTCTATTGCTCGCACTAAGCGCCTTTTGTTGTTTTTATCTATTGTTTTTGCTCTTTGTGGGTCTAGTTTTTTTAATTTCTGCCATAATTCTGCCGCTGTGTTTTTTTCTAAACGTTTCCTTTCTGCTTTATTTGTTTTAGTTTTCGGA
>CAYNRT010000036.1:0-3950 GCA_964399945.1 uncultured Candidatus Saccharibacteria bacterium
TTTGCCGAGGCCAAGCCCGCCAATTTGGCTGATAAACTCCGCGAGGACAAGGCAAGAACCCTCAAAAACACCGAAATTGAATATTGGCGGTACTGTTTGGACGAAATTCTAACCTTTTTTGAGTAAAATCCTAATGCTGACTTCTGATTGTCGCCTACAAAACGACAATCCCGCCCAGCATTTCTGTGTGGTGTCCGCTTCGCTCCCGTCGAGCAAAACAGAAAAATTTTCTAAACATTTCTTTAATCGCACGCCTCAAAAATTTTTTCAATTAAGGGAAAGAAAATTTTTCTGTTTTGCCTTCCCGTTAATGCGGGAATTACGAAAACGCTCTCTACCTCCAGTCCCGCTTCGCGGGGGACAGCAGGCGGGCAAAATTTTTTACCCAGCACCAAACTCTGCTTTGGTGCTGTGGCATTTCTTTAGACCCCCCTCTCTTTTCTGTCCTTTTACTTTTCGGGTTTTACCCGATTTAAAATCTTTTTTGCCAGTTTTGTTTTTTGTGCCAATAAAATTGGCGCGCCATATAAATTTACACTAAGTTATTTGCCTTATTTTTATAATACAACAATTTCACTATTTCGGAAATAATAAAATATATTACCACCAACAATAGTATTAATGCCAAATGACTTGAAGTCGGCGGAATGAATTTAAAGACTTTTTGTCCAAGTGCGGTAAAAGGCAAGATAATCGTTGAAACAAATATCATAACACTTAACCAGATAATTGACCTTGAAGGACGCGGGGCTTTTATAAACAGCGACTGGGTACGAACTGAGAACAAAAATACAAGTTCTGTTAAAACACTACCGATAAACCAGTTGGTTTGCAAGACCTGAGGAGAGATACGATAAAAGAGTCCGAAAAATATAAAATCGAATATCGCGCTTACCAAACCCAGAATAATAGCTATAATAATAATATCTTTGGCTTGATACTTTCTAGGAGCTTTAAGCTCGCTGACTTCGACTGTGTCGGTTGAAATAGAAATCATCGGTGTATCTGACAACAAATTAAGCAAAAGTATCTGAATTGGCAGCATAGGCAGAAAATCAATCATCAGCGAAGCAGTAGCAACAGCGAAAAAATTACCGAAATTAGAAGCCAGCGTTGCCTTAATATATTTAGTGGTATTGGCAAACACCCGTCGCCCTTCTTTTATTCCATCAACAACTACACCCAAATTCTTTTCCAACAAAATAACATCCGAGGTCTCGCGGGCAATATCAGCCGCGCTATCCACTACCAATGATACTCCGGCAATCTTCAAAGCTGGAGCGTCATTAATACCTTCACCCAAAAAGCCAACCATGTATTTTTTGCGCAAGGCCTTAATAATGGCAAATTTTTCTTTAGGTGATATGCGAGTAAACACAAAATAATTTTCAAGATATTCTTCTCGCTTTTTCTCACTGGCTATTTGCCATTTTTCTCCAGTTATCACTTTATCCGGGGAGTTAATCAAGCCAATTTCTTTTGCTACCGCCCCCGCCACTTCAGGACTATCTCCGGTAATGATCACTATTTTGACCCCTAATTTTTTGGCTTTTTTGACGGTTGAAAAAGCACTTTTCTTAACCGGATCAACAAAAGAGATAATTCCGGAAAATGTAAAGTTATTCTTCTTAAGTTCTTTATTATAAAAATCGTTATCCTTATTTAAAACCTTGATTTCTTTATGCGCAACAGCCAATGTCCTGTGTCCTTGTTTACCCTCCTGACTCATCCAGTTGTTAATATTGTCTTTATCTTTTCTTTCTAGTCCAGAACAAAACGATATTATTGCTTCCGGAGCACCTCTAATAATCAAAAAGGTTTTATTAACATCTTTAACTAAGACGGAATTTATTCTGGTTTCAGGGTCAAAAGATTCTTCAGCTATTTTAACTATTTTTTTAATCTGCTTTTTTTGTTCTGTATTTAATCCTTTTTCCAAAGCAATATCAAACGGCTCTATTTTTTGCTTTAATTCAAAAGACGAAGCTAGATTGGCTAGCCAAATTGTTTGTTCATTGTCGCATGAATAAATATTAGCAATTGTTAGCTTGTTTTCAGTCAATGTGCCGGTTTTATCACTACACAAAATTTCAATGCCACCTAAGTCTTCAATGGCGGATAAACGCTTAACTATCACTTTCTTCTTAGCCAACTGCTTAGCGCCGCGGGACAGAGAAAAAGTAGTCACTAAGGGCAGAGCTTCAGGTATAACACTCACAGTTAAGGCTATTGAAAAGACAATTAGTTCAAACACATCGATCCCGTCTTTATTAATCAATAAGTGAGCAATAAACACAAGAAATAGTGTTATGCCAATCAGTTTCAAAACAAATTGCGAAAATCGGGAGATACCTTTTTCAAAATCGCTTATTTTTTTTGTTTCACCGACCAATTTTGCAATTCGGCCAAAAGCGGTTCTTTTACCAGTGGCTATTACTAAACCGCGCGCTTCGCCTTTTAATACATTTGTTCTGAAAAACGCTAAATTGTGCGCTTCATAATACGATGAAGGTTTATTTTTTAGAGCCTCCGTTCTTTTATACACCGGTACAGATTCTCCAGTTAAAACCGTTTCATCAATAGCTATATTATCCTGCTCAATCAATCTGATATCAGCCGGTACTTTGTCACCGGTTTTTAAAAAAACGATATCTCCGGGAACCAGTTGGTCAGCAGTTATCTGTTCAACCTTTCCATCCCGCAAGACTCTAGCACGAGGCAAAGCATATTTATTGAGCAATTGGGCGGTTTTTTCCGAACTGTATTCTTGATAAAATCCCAAACCTGTATTGATGGCTATAAAAAGAAAAATCATCAATGCATCAACCCATTCGCCTAAAAACAAGGTAATAACCATTGCTGCTAAAAGCAGGTATACAAAAGCTGACTTAAATTGACGCAAAAAAATATACCAACCGGTAATTTCTTTAATAATAAGTTTATTTAGGCCGAATTTCGCCCTCCGCTCGACAATTGTTTTTTTATCCAGTCCCTTTTCTAGGTCAACGCCAAATTCAAAAGCGATGTCGGTGGTGTTTTTAGTTGAGTAGTCAAAGATGTTCATTGTTTTATTTCATCAAATCATCAAGTGAAACGCCCAAAGCGTCCGCGATCTTTTTAACAGTTTCTATATGGGGATTGAGTGTTGATCCTGCCTCAATCTTGGCTATAGTGTGAAAAGCGAGATTTGCCCTTTTTGAGAGAATATCCTGAGAAATACCAAGTTTGTTTCGGTACTTTTTTATATTGTCCCCAATTGTAGATTTTTGCTTTGACATTATCGTATGATTTTACTATTATAGAAATATAGTGACATTACATTCCATTATCTATAGTTAGTATATGAATTATTTACGATTTAGTCAAACAGAAAAAGGAAATTTTCTGATGTGTGCGCACGGGAGTGCGGAACAAGCCCAATTCCTTTTCAACTAACGTATTTCACTTTACAAAATACAAAAAAAACAAAACTGGCAAAAAAAATTTTAAATCGGGTAAAACCCGAAAAGTAAAAGAACAAAAAAAGAGAGGAGTCTAAAGAAATGCCACAGTACCAAAGCAGAAATTAGTGCTGTGTAAAAATTTTTGTCTGCTTGTTGTTCCGCGAAGCGGGACTGACTGCCCAAAAGCAATTATAAAAAAGGAGAATAAATAAATCAGAAAATTTTTCATCTACGCCCGCAAGTCAGCCGATTCCGAGGATCGGCAAGTAAGGAGTATTCAGGACCAAATCGCCGAACTCAAGGAGCTAGCGAAAAAAGAGGGATTGGAAATCGTTGACATCCTCGTTGAAAAACAAACCGCCAAGAAGCCGGGAAGGCCTGTTTTTGCCGAAATGCTAAAAAGAATTGAAGCTGGTGAAGCAGAAGGGATTTTGGCGTGGCATCCAGATCGCCTTGCCAGAAATTCTGCTGATGGCGGACAAATAATTTACCTTGTTGATACCGGAG
>CAYNRT010000037.1:0-3897 GCA_964399945.1 uncultured Candidatus Saccharibacteria bacterium
ATTTAATATATTTGTTAATAGGTTTGCGGCTGAAATACCATTGAAGAATTTTGTAGGCCGCTGGTTGAACAACTCTTCTTATGCCTTTTACATTCTCAACAACAATAACTAAGAGTAATTCAGGTTTTTCATAAGGCGCGAAAAGCGTAATCCAGTTGTTATAGGTATGCCTTTTTGGCGTTTGTGCGGTGCCTGTCTTAGCTGCCACAGAAACAGGCAAGGAGGAAAGACTGTAGCAAGAACCAGCCAGAGAAAGAACTGCCAGCCGCATTCCCTCCCTAACTATCCTTATTGAGTTTTCCTTCAAGGGCACTTTTTTAATCGGCTTTGGTTTAAAGGTTTCTTCTTTCCCGTTAGAAATAATTTTTTTAACTATTTGCGGCTGAAAAATTACTCCTTTACCGTTGGCAATAGCTTGAAATGCCGTTGCTACCTGAATTGGCGTAACAGCTATGTATCCTTGACCTATTGAAAGGTTGAAAGTGTCTCCTTGGTACCATTTTTGGGCAGCCGCGCCTGCTTTGGCAAAATGCTCTTTTTTCCACTCAGGGCTTGGAATCCTCCCTTCAACTTCGCCGGGAAGGTCAATCCCTGTTTTTGCACCCCAGCCGAAAGCTTTCAGCCATTCGTTTATCTTTTCCACGCCCAAGCCCTTAAATTGTTTCACTACCCTTTTATCCGCCGAAGGCGGAGCTTTATACCCGCCGCCAATAATGTAGAAAAACGGGTTTACAGATTCAGCAATCGCCTTTTTTACATCTGTCCACCCATGGAATTTCCAGTCGCCAAAGCATTTCAATTCTCCAGAATATTTATTCTTTAAGCACAGGCTTTTAGGGCAGAACAGTCTTGTTTTCTCGGTGATAATCCCCTCTTCCAAAGCCGCGGCTGAGATAAGGGGCTTAATGGTTGAACCCACAGGATAAGTTCCCCCAATTACTCTGTTTAGTTGCGGCTTCTTGGAAGAATAATTTAATTTTTTCAGTTCTGCCGGATTAATTCCCTGACTAAAAATATTGTTGTCAAAATCCGGCAAAGAGACAGCGGCAAGCACAGCTCCATTCTGCGGATTAATGGCTACAGCGGCAGCCGAAGATCCCACGCCTTTCTCAACTATATCGGCAAGCGTTTGTTTAATTTTAGTCTGCAGTCCCAAATCCAAATTCAAAATTAAACTGCCGCCCGGCTGCGGCTCTTTTTCTATAAATTCAGCAAGCGGTTCTCCTTTTGCCGTTCTTTCCACTTTTAAAAGCCCCTTTTTTTCAGCCAAAATTTCTTCATATTCCTTTTCCAACCCCTCTTTACCCACATAATCAGTAATATATCGCCTTCCTTTAAATTCTTTCAGTTCTTTTTTTGATATTTTCCCTATATAGCCAAGCAGATGGCTCAAGGCAGCACCTGTCAGATATTTTCTTTTAATAACTTTCTCAACAGCAAAAGCAGAAAAAGAACTTTTTCTCGCCTCTAGAGCAATGTATTGAGGAAGCGAAAGATTCTCGGCTATTGTTATCAAACTATCTTCAGAGCTTTCTATCTTTTCTTTTATCTCCGCTTTTCCTTTTTTAAGAATATCGGCGATGACCGATATTTCTCCATTCGCCACCTCCTTATCTTTATCAAAAATTAGTCTAAAGCGGGGTTCATTAAAAACAAGCTGGTTCATAGTATGGTCATAAATAATTCCTCTTTCGGCTTTTATACGCAGTGTTAAAAACTTATTCGCCAAAGCAAGTTGTTTATACTTTGATTGATGGACAACAGAAAGATTAAAAACAGCAGCTAAAGCAAGAAAAAAACAAAAAAAAGCAGCAAAAAGAAAAAGGGTGAAAATCCGGCCCTGCAAGGGAGTTTCAATTTTTCGATCAAGAACTTCAATGCTTTTTTCTCTCTTTTTTAAAAAATTGTCTAAAAAAATCTCTTCAAATTCCAAAGGGTGAAAATTAATTCTTTTTCTTTTAAACATGGCTTCTATGAAAAAATACTAAAAAATTATTTGTGTCAGTTTAAAAAAGAAATTGTAAAAAAAGAAAAAACAAATAAACAACAAAGGCACAGTAAAGAAATTTCTTTTTTTAAAAATATCCGCCAAAAAACCTGTTAATAAAGAGGTAAAAACAATAGTGAAAGTAAATACTCCAAGAGGAGCAAAAGAAAATATATCCAGTATCAATCCTGCTGCTATTGAAGCTGAAAGTCTTTTGCTTTTTAAGACAATAATAAGAATAAAGGAAATTACTAAATAGAAAGTTAGAGATAAACTAAAAATTTCTACTTTTAAAAAGAAGGCTGACTGAAAGAGCGCGGCAAGAAAAAAAATCGGCAGAAGAAACAGTGTTTTCATAGTTTTAATTATTAAAATTACTGATAATAAAAACGTTTTCGCTTTCAACCTGTTGGAAATAAGGAATGACCGCACCTCTTAAAAACAAGGTTGAACCTTCTGCTTGGATATTCTTTATCTCTCCTACCAGAAGCCCACCTGGAAAAATTCCTCCTAAAGAAGAAGTAAAAACAAGGCTCCCTTCGGGTGGTTTGTTTTCTTTTTTAATAAGTTCCAACTCAAGTTGAAACCGTCCTTTGCCTCTGCATAAAGCAGGAATTTCTTTTTTTGTCTCGCTATTTTTTGGAACATTTTTACTTTCATCCCTCTGTAGTTTTTTAATTTTTACAGGAAAAACAAAATCATTCGCTGACAAAAGAATCAATTGGGAAAAATTCTTTGATACTCTGCCTATCCTTCCGAAAAGCACGTTTTCTGAATTAATTACCGGCATGCCCGTTTTAATCCCATCTCTCTCTCCGCGGTTAAGCAAAAAAGCATTTTTTTCAATCTCTGGCGAAATAATCTCAGCTTCTATTAAATGATGTTTCTTGGTTAACCCCAAATTTAAAACTCGGCGCAATTCTTCATTTTCTTTTTTCAAATTTTCTAACCCAATTAATTGTGCTTTTAGGGATAGATTTTCTTTTTTCAACCTGTTATTCTCTTCTTCAAAAAAATTAGGGCGAAAGATTCTAATGCTGGCTCGCGGCAAAGAACGCACTGTCCGCCAAAAAACATTTTCAAAAGGCGCAACAACGCTAAAGGTTACATCTTTTATCCAAGAGAAAAGAAATTTGTTTGCAAATATAATGGCTGCCAAAAGAAACAGAATACTGAAGCCTATCTTTATTTTCCGATTAATCATATATGTAAAAATCTCTGCTACTATTTTTAGTATAATCCAATTTTCCGTCAAGAGACAGCCCTCTGTCTATTAGTTGAAAAGCAATTATTTAAAAAAATAATTAAATTTCTCAGTAAAGAAAATCTATATAAACAAAAAGGATTATTAGTCCTGTAGGGGGGCTATCTACTTTCGCGCAAAAGCACTATCATCGACCCTGGGAGATTTCACTTCTGTGTTCGGAATGGGAACAGGTGGAGCACTCCCGGCATAGCCCCCTTACAGCGCCAATAATCCTTCTGTCAAACAAAAGAATTAGTAACAAACACTCTTTGAAATTAACTGCTCTTAATTACCGGCTAAGCATTTTCGGCTTCTTTTCCAACTGCCTGTTGGTATGATTGATTAGTACTTCTCGGCTCCACTCCTCACGGAGCTTCCACCTGAAGCCTATCAAGGTTGTGGTCTGCAACCTATCTAAGAGTCCTAATCTTGGGATGGGCTTCGCGCTTATATGCTTTCAGCGCTTATCCTCAACCAACTTAGCTACCCAGCTATGCCCTTGGCAGGACAACTGGTACACCAGAGGTTGGCTCCGGAAGGTCCTCTCGTACTATTCCGAAATTCCCTCAAGACTCGACGCCTGCGGTAGATAGGGGCCATACTGTCTCGCGACGTATTGAACCCAGCTCGCGTACCACTTTAATTGGCGAACAGCCAAACCCTT
>CAYNRT010000038.1:0-1180 GCA_964399945.1 uncultured Candidatus Saccharibacteria bacterium
AAAAATCAACATAAACTTTATATATTTCAATATTTTGTTAATTAATGTTGGTCAAATGACTGAAAAAAATTTAGTGGGGGGTGAAAACAAAATGGCAAGCCAAGCTTTAGAACAAATGTTAGAACTTGTCCCGACGATTAGGCAAGAAAGGATTTACCAAACAATAGATACATATGTAGCTGGAACAACTGCTTTGTATACGCCACCGCCAAAACCTTTCCAACCAGCAGGGAATTTTGGACAGATGCCTGGACCCCAGGACATTAATCCATTTAGAACTGTTATCCCTTATGGAAATCTAACAGGATTAGGTGGGGACGTCCATGACACTTTTAAGGATGACCGATAAGGAAGCATCTATGGAGGGCACACCACAATGAATATACCTGGTTATGATAAGCTGAAGATAGATTGGTAAAGAATGCAAAAAATTAATTTATTAGGTCTGGGCTCCTATGAAAATAGGAGCTATTTTGTTTTTGAGAAAAAAAAGGAGTTTATAATTCTTTTTTCTAAATTCTTAGAATCAATTGGTCTAGACCCGCTTAATGCTTATTATCAGCTATCAGAGGGAGATGTTGATATTGAGGACTATACAGATACAGCAGATCATGTAAAAAATGAATTTTATGATATAGATATTTTTTATGGAGCAAAGAGAATCATCGTAGTTATAAGAAGCGAAATACCTCGTGATAGATACATAGATAAAATAAAAAAAATTGCCAATTTTAAGGGATTTTAAAAACAAATTTGAAAAAAGGATTAATTGAAATATCGATAACTATCACATACCAAGAATCCCAAAACCAAAGTATTAACTTTTTTTATTTATTATTTTTTTATCAAACAGAATAATATATGGAGAAGAAATGGAATATAAAATTATAAGAATCAAAAACATTGATAATGTTCATTATTATAATATAAAGAAAGATAAAAACATTCATGGTGCTTTCTGTGGGTTGTTAGTAGATTTAGGCATAAATAAAGATGATGTCTTAAGAGAAGTAGATATTATTCTTGATGATTTGGATAATGAATTTATTTACGTTACAGACAATAAATTAGATGTTTATTTTTTTATAACTAAAGAATACGTTAATCTTGTTATTAAAACAAATATAGCGCAAGACGAGTTAAATACGCTAATTAGGAAATATTTTTCTTTTCCTAAGTG
>CAYNRT010000038.1:1190-3878 GCA_964399945.1 uncultured Candidatus Saccharibacteria bacterium
CATGCTATTCCCACATCGTAGAACCTTAAAACGCCAAGGTCCAGAAATCTAGCGGTCGTATAAGCCTCTTCTGCAACCGATATATCAGCTGTACCTGCAGTCATTATCGCTACTTTTCCTATTTCCCTTATCCTCTCCTCATTCAAATCTCTGGCCTTCTTTCCGACTACAGCAATCCTTCCCCTTTCATTTATATAAAGTTCCTTAAAATTCTCCCTTAATGCCTCAATCTGCTCATCGTTTAATCTTGTTATTAAAACAGATATCATGCAGAACGAGTTAAATACGCTAATTAGGAAATATTTTTCTTTTCCTAAGTGAGGTTCAAAATGACCTTTTCTTTAGATTCCTTACTTCTTGACGCTTCTTCTTTTGTTAAATCAGAATTTAATTTACAATTACACCAATCCCAATTTAAACCTTATTCTCCTGAAAACTGGAGAGAGTTCTGCGAAGTTAATGGTTTTGATGCTAATTCTGAAGGTTTGTATGTTCCTGTTTCTTATTCTGCTTATGTCAGAATTGATAGTCCTGTTTTTGTTTCTAATGTTTTCCATGAATTTTTTGGTCATGGTTTGTTTTGTGAACATTCTCAGATTGGTAAAAGACTAGTTAATATTATTCAAAATGGAGAAAATGAAAAATCATTTTTATATGATGAAATTAATCCTCAAGAACAACTGCTTGGTTTATGTAAAACAAATATAAGCAATTATGAAGGTTTTGCTGTTTGGCTTGAAGCATTGCTTTGTGAAGAAACAGGTAATCAAAAAGTTTGGAATTTAAAAAGAAACAGATTGCCTGGTGATTTTATTTCTTTGTTTGAGTTTTTTCAAGATGCTGAGCAAAGATTTACAAGGTTTGGTTTTATGTCCCAGCTTGGATTTCCTAAATTTTATGATGATAACAAACTTTTAGAGGTTGTTAGAAGATTATATGGTTCTGCGTTTGGTAATGTTGATTTTATTATTTTGTATGGCTCTCAAAAGTCTGAAAGTGATATTGATTTATTCATTGTTTCAACTAATCCTTCAAGAAATTATTTTAATGGCTGGCTTGATATTTATGAATTAAATAGGGAAGAGTTTAATCGACTATCTGTCAAACTGGATATTAGTGTTACTGACCCTTTATTTACAGGAAGATTAATTTATGGAGATGAGAATAGTTTTGAACAATTAAAACAACAAATCAGGAATCAACCAATAACTCAAGATGCCATAAATCACAATATTGCAAAAGCTGAAGAACAAAGACAATATTTGCTTCAATTTAAAGATCAGAAACAAAGAGAAGATTGTTTGTCTTACATTAAAAGTTTTTCTCAAAATGCAGAACAACTTAGTTTAGGAAATAAGCTTTTAACCTTAAAAAATCTTCGACAACCTTATGCTAAATAGTTTTCTCGCTTTGATTTCTTTACTTGAAGCACTTCGTGCTTGAAAGCTATTAAAATTGTCCCTTGATATTTGTTCTTAATATATTGCATAGCTCTTTGATAGAACGCCCTTGAAAATAACTCTTCGGGATTTCTGCCTTCGGCAGAACCGTTGCACTATCCCTCGGTCTTTGCTTCGCAAAGACGCAACTAACAGGAATTTAACGATTCCGAAACCTTGCAGGTTTCTCCATCCAAATTTGATTTTCCAGCTCTGTTCACTTCGTTCACGAGGGAAAATCAAACTTCGTTAAATTCCGGTGTTATATCCAATAAAATTTTTCTAGATTGGGCAGAAAAATAAAAGACTGATGATAAACCTCTCTATATAAAATCTGAATAATCTTAATGCTGAATTAAATTAATTCTATATCAAGAATGCTCGCATTCGCTCGCTATCTTCCTGCCCCATAAGGAAAAATTTTACTTCTTCGTCGCTAACGCTCCTCGACCACGTTGCACTCTCCTCGCTAACGCTCGTTGGGGTATATAACACGCATGCTGGACGTTAGGCGCAATATTACTCGGTCGCCCCATAATAAATTATTTAAACATTAAACAATTCAAAGTTAATTATGGATGAAATTGAAGTTAAAATTTTAAATATTGATAGAAAGAAAGTTGAAGAAAAATTAATTTCATTAGGAGCTAAAAAAATATTCGATGGAAAAATACAAGCATCTTTTTTTGATTTTCCAAATAAATCAATCAGAAACAATAAACAAACTTTAAGGTTAAGAAGAGTTGGTGATAAAACATTCTTAACATTCAAAAATCCAATTCCTCATAATGATGTGAAAATAAGAGAAGAGTTTGAAGTTGAAGTTTCAGATTTTAATAAAACAAAAAATATTCTAGAGTCTTTGGGTTTATCTGAATGGTTAACTATGAAAAAACATAGAACAACTTATATTTTAGATAATGTCCGTTTCGAGTTTGATAAACACATTGATCAGTATAGCTTTGTTCCAGAATTTCTTGAAATTGAAGCGAAAGATATTAAGACTCTCTATAAATATGTTGAATTATTAGGTTTTAAGAAAGAAGATTGTAAACCTTGGACGATATTAGATATTGTAAAAAATATTTATTCTTAATTAGGGCGACCTGCGTCATACTTCCCTCCCCATACTTCGTATGGGTCAGTGCGCCTAACAGCGATGCGATATGTTATATTCAATTTGCCCCCTCGCTAGAAAAATGTTATTGTTGGGAAGTGCCCGCTTTAAAAACAAACATTTAAATAAATA
>CAYNRT010000039.1:0-3488 GCA_964399945.1 uncultured Candidatus Saccharibacteria bacterium
CCCGCGATAAAATATTAAATAGAAAGCGCTTACTTGGTAATATATAACAACTTCTAAAGAAGTTCAAGCCTTCTTAAAGATTCTTTAAAAATATTTATAATCTCTACAGCCCTGCTTTTTTTCATCTCCTGTTGAGGATTATGGACAATCGCTTGGCACTCTCTTACCGCCTCTATAAAACTATCTAAATAAGGCAATTCTTCTTTGGTAAGAACTTTTATCTGCTGGCTTACATTTTTCCCTGCATAACCGGCTATAGCTAAAATATTACTTAAAGTGTTCAAGGCATCTATCAGTGTTTCTTTCCATTGTGCCTCTGTTTTGCTTTGCCGTATTCTTTTTTCCAGTCTCTGCCATATTTTCAGACGTTTCTTAAATACAAATTCCTTGGGAAAAAGGAAATCTCTAAAACTTTTAAAATGCCAATAAAAGTAATTAGTATGGGTTAAAAAATAAAAAATAAGGAAGAGAAAAAGCGCACTTACTAAAATAAAAACAACTTTCAATAGAATTATCTCAGACTGGAGTTTCGGCGATATAATATAGTTTCCCACTTTTCTTAAAATTTCGCCTAAAACCTGAAAATCTTTTTGACTGGCCGGTGACGATTCAGGGATTGTATATATTGCATACATAAACTTTTAACGAATTTTTTACGAAGCAGAAGTTATATTTATTATAATATAATTTTTTCCAAATTTTTAGCTATCTGAAAAACAAAATAATCAGAACGCGCGCTACCTATAATCTGCAGTCCTGCAGGCAAACCGCCTACACTCCCGACTGGCATAGATAAAGCTGGCAAACCGGCAAGATTAACTGGCGCAGTTAAAGCATCAGACATATACATTTCTAAAGGATTTTTTATCTTTTCTCCTATTTTGAAAGCCAGACTTGGCGTTGTCGGAGCAAAAATAATGTCTACTTGACGGAAAGCTTTGATAAAATCCTGTTTTATAAGCTCTCTTACCTTCTGAGCTTTTAAATAATAAGCGTCGTAATAACCCGATGAAAGAGCATAGGTGCCAAGCATTATTCTGCGTTTAACTTCAGCGCCAAACCCTTTTCCGCGGCTTTGACGATAAATCTCCTCTAAATTGCCCTTGGCTTCCGAAAATCCATATCTTATTCCATCATAGCGTGCTAAATTCGCGCTTGCCTCCGCCGTAGACACAATATAATAGCAAGGTATAGCATATTTAGTGTGCGGCAGAGAAATATCCATTAATTTAACACCGCTTTTCTCAGCTTTCCTTACTGCCTCCCAAACAATCTTTTTAACATTAGAATCAACACCTGCAGCAAAATATTCTTTAGGTATTCCAACAGTAATGCCTTTTAAGCTTTTCTTCGGCGATATCTGGCTGTTTTTAAAAACTTCAATAGTGGTAGAGTCATTTTTATCAATTCCTTCAATTGCTCTAAACAAGGTTTCTGCATCTTGAACATTCCCTGCTAAAGGCCCTATCTGGTCTAAAGAAGAAGCAAAAGCTACTAAGCCAAAGCGGGAAACAGCTCCATAAGTCGGCTTAAAGCCGACAATGCCGCAAAAAGAAGCCGGCTGGCGAATGGAGCCGCCGGTATCGGAGCCCAAAGCGACACAAGCTTCTCCTCCTGCAACCGCTGCTGCGGATCCGCCGGACGAACCGCCCGGCACACAAGTAAGATCGCATGGATTTTTCGTTTTTTGGAAAGCTGAATTTTCCGTGGAGGAACCCATGGCAAATTCATCCAAATTTGTTTTACCAAGAAAAACAGCACCCGCCTCTCGAAGCTTTTCAATAACAAAAGCGTCGTAAACAGCCTTATAATCCTCTAATATCTTCGAGCCAGCAGTAAGCGGCAATCCTTTAACAGCTATATTGTCTTTAATTGCAATAGGAACACCAGCGAGTAAAGGCATTTCGTCTCCGCGAGAAATAAGTAAATCAATGTTCTCCGCTTGTTTCAGAGCAAGATCTCTGGATAAGCTCAAAAAAGCCTTTAATTCCTTTTCTTTTTTTTCTATTTCTTTAAAATAGCGCTCCGCAACTTCTACAGCGGAAAACTTTTTTTTCTCTAACCCGTTTTTTATCTCTGTAATTGTTAGCTTTTTCATTTCTGCTTTTGCATTTTACAGCACAACACCGCGCTTTTGTTAATTTAAAACCTCCTTCACTTTTAAATGATTTTTTTCTTTGTTTAAGAAGGAACGGATTAGCGCTTCCCTGTCTGAAAATTTCTTCTCTTTGTCTTCTCTAACCCTATTTTTTACCTTGTCTTCTAAGGAAAAACCTTTGTCGTTAATTTTACTGGTATCAACGGTCTTAAGAATTTTAAAATAATCAAGAATTAAAGAAAGATCTTGGCTTATCTTTTCTGCCTCCTTTTTTTTCAAGGCAATTCTGGCTAATTTAGCAAGGCGCTCGGTTTCTTTTTTAAAAGTCATATTTTTATTCAAATACGCTTTGGTTAGAGCTGCTCTAACTTTTTGCGTGTTCATATGTTATCGCGGCTTGTTTCAGAAAGTACTTCTTTTAATTGGTCTATGTTTTCCAAAACTATACCCCCGCCTCGAACAACTGCTGTTAGTGGGTCTTCAATCAATTTTACGGATATACCGGTTTTCTGTGCAATAAGCTTGTCCAAGCCCCTTAACAACGATCCTCCGCCAACAAGATATATGCCGTTTCGCATTATATCTGCCAATAATTCAGGCGGCGTTTCTTCTATGGTTGCTTTGATGGCTTCTATTATCTGATTTATTGATTTCTCCATTGCCCGCCTAATATCTTCAGAAGTTATCTGAATCTCTTCTGGCAATCCGGTTGTAATGTTGCGGCCGCGCAAAAAAGCTGTTTTCCTCTCTTTGGACGGAATAACTCTGCCTATTGATATTTTTACTTCTTCAGCTGAGCGCTCCCCTATCAAAAGCTTGTAATTCTCTTGAATATAATCAATTATGTCCTGGTTAAGCTTATCACCTGCTATTTTCAGACTGCGGGCGCAAACAATGCCCCCTAAAGAAATAACTGCTATTTCAGAAGTACCGCCGCCAATATCAATCAAAAAATTTCCCTTCGCCTCCTGAATTGGCAAACGGGCACCAATAGAAGCAGCAAGCGGTTCTTCTATTAGGTAAACTTCTCTGGCTCCGGCTGATTTAGCGGCATCTTCAACCGCTTTTCTTTCAACTTCGGTTACCCCGCAAGGAATGCCAATAATAACTCTGGGCCAAAAAAGCGAGACAAGTCTTTTTTTATGCGCTTTATCAATAAAATACTTAATCATCTGTTCGGTTATCTCAAAATCAGAAACAACTCCTCTTTTCAGCGGACGGATTGCTTGGATATGGGACGGTGTTTTGCCAATCATTTTTTTAGCCTCTTTGCCAATCGCCAAAACCTGCCCTGTTTTCTGATTAACTGCTACAACAGAAGGCTCATTAATTATAATGCCCTTGCCGCGCACATAAACTAAAGAATAAGCTGTACCTAAATCAATGGCAA
>CAYNRT010000040.1:0-3228 GCA_964399945.1 uncultured Candidatus Saccharibacteria bacterium
TCCTTATGACCATTTTGTGTTAGACCAGGGAAGCACTGATGGAACACAAGAATGGTTGCAGGAACAAAAAGATTTAAAGATTACTCTTTTGAAAGAAAATATAGGAATAGGAGAGGGATGGAATAGAATGATAGAAAAAACAAAGGGTTATGATATTGTTGTTAAAATTGATAATGATTGCTATCCGCTTACCCAAGATTGGTTAAAAGAAATAGTAGAGATTTTTAGACGCTCCAGAAAACTTATTCTCTCTCCAGCTGTTGAAGGATTAGAAATGTCTCCAGGCGGAGTTTTAAGACAAAGAGAGGGAAGTTCTCCTTATGTAATGATAAATGATAAAGTTTTGGGAATAGTTCCTTATTTGGGTGGAATTTGTTATGCCGCACCTTATGAACTTTACAAGAATTGGAGATTTCAACCAGACCATAAAGGAAATAAAGACTTTATTTTATCTCAATACGCAAAATCTATTGGTTATCAGTTAGCTTACCTTGAAGAAGCAAGAGTAGAACATTTTGAGGGAACAGAGGGACAACATAAAAGATATAAAGAGTATTTTAAAAAGCTTTATGGAAAATAAAATAACTTTTTTGGGTTGTTTTGAAATTCATAAAGGTAGACCACATTGGGAAGGAATTAAAGAAGGATGTAGAGAATTGGGAGTAAATGCTGAATTTATAGGTATTAGAAAGAACCCCCAAAGAGTAGATGGAGATATAGGGATTGCTTTAACAAGAGATGCTACAAACTATTTGGGAGATTTTAACAAAAAGTATTGGTGGCAATGTGATTATGAAAGTGAAATAGATGGAAAGAATTTTGATGGAGTTATTTTGTCTTCTCCCAATTACGAAGTTCTTAATAATTCCAATTGTCCTTTTTGGTTTTTACCACAAGCATCTCCTCGTTGTGATTATATTAAAACTGAAAGGAAAAAGGATTTGGTATTTTTAGGAAATATAAATAGGGGACGGGCAAGAGAAAGAACTAAATTTTTAATGGAGTTAAGCAAGCACTTTTCAATAGATTTTGTTCAAGATAGATATACTATTCAGGATTTAAAAGAAATTTATCCTCAATATAAAATAGCGTTGAGTTTAAATTTTCGTGATGATGTTTTTTCTACTTCCAATAGACCATTCCTGATTATGGGATTTTCTGGATTTTGTTTGGCTCGGGAAAATCCTTTAATGAAAAGAATGTTTGACAATGTTGTTTATTTTAGGGATTTAGAAGATGCTTGTAAAAAAATAGAGTATTATTTAAAACATGACGAAGAAAGAGAGAATATTCGTTATAATCAATGGTTAGAAATTCAAAATAAACATCTTTATTCTCATAGGATTAAAAGATTATTAGAAATATGCGATTTAGCATAATTATTGGAGCATATAATCAAGAAAAGTATTTACCAACTTTAGTTGATGCTTATTACTATCAAACATTTAAAGATTTTGAAGTTCATTATTGTGATGCCAGTTCTAAAAGAAATAATTGGATAAAAGAAAATACTTCTTGGCATTATCATCATTCTAAGGGAGCAAATTTAGGTAAAAATTTAAATCAAGGAATTTTTAAAGCAAAAGGAGATTATTGTGTCTTTATAATGGGAGATAGTTATCCGCATCCGAAGTTTTTAGAGATTGTTAATGAATATGTAAATGAAAATGCTTGTGTTTGTGGTTCAAGGATGCAAATAGATGACAATATGGTTGTTCAGGCAGATTTTCGTTTATTGAATGGCAGCATCCCCCCTGACCCTGCTATTTTGCCAAAAGAACCTTATAACTTAATTACTGGAAATGGGCTTGTTGTTCCTACAAAAGCATTAAAAGAAATAGGGGGATGGCCAGAACTTAAAGGATATGGGGGAGATGATAACATACTTGCTGCAAAGCTTTATAAAAGGGGATATGTATTTTTTTCTGTTCCTCAAGCAATAATTTATCATTTTTATCATAAAGAACATTTTTCAGATGAAAAAAGACAAAAATTCGTTAAAAAAACAATCAAGAAAATACTTTCTGGGAATTGACGATTTTGGTTATTTAATGCCTAATTTTGATATCTTATTGCGATTGAAAAAAACTTATCCAGATTTTAAAATTACCCTTTTTACGGTTGCTCTTCCTCATCAGATTTTAATCAAGGAAAACTTAAAATACTTTTCAGAGGAAAAATACAAGAAATGGGCAGAAATGATAAATTCTTATGATTGGATACAGATTGCTGTTCACGGCTTATATCATACTCACGGAGAAATGCTTTTGGGATACGAAAAGACAAAGATGTTAATTCAAGCAATAGAGAATGTTTTTAAAAGAATAGGATTAAAATATGTAAAATTAGTAAAAGCACCTTATTGGCAGTATTCTTGGTTTGCTTTAAAGGCATTAAGAGATAAGGGATATGCTGTTGCTTTAGACAGAAATCATCCAATGGAAGTTCCTAAGAATATAAAGCACTTTTATTATAACTGGTCTTATAATGAGCCATTGCCAGATAAGGATATAATTATAGGACACGGACATTTATTTAAAGGCGGACATAAAAATGATATAGAAACTTGTTTTGAAAATATTTTAAATAATATACCATTAGATGCTAAATTTGGTTTTTTAGATGAAGTTATTAGCAATAACTCCAAAAACGGGAAGTAGATTTTATAGAATTGTTCCCCAATTAAAATGGATGAAATTAGGCGGGCATCAAGTTAAAATTATTAAAATTGATGATTTGGAAAAGGAAAATTGGGAAGCAGATATTGTTATTTTAGAAAATATATTTTCTCCCAAGCTTGTAGATTATTTTCATAAAAAGGGAACAAAGGTAGTTATTGAATGTGATGATTTGGTTCATAAAGTTCCTAAAACTCATTATGATTATAAAGATGTAAAAGGATTTCGTAAGTATAAGTGGTTATGGAAAGTTTTGTATAGTATTTTTAAAGCAGATGGATTTATTACAACAAATGAACTTTTAATGAAAAAATATGGTTGGGTAGCAAAAAGAAAATTGGTTTTTCCAAATTATTGCGATATAGAGCATTGGTTAAGACCATATTCTCCAAATACAGGAAATAAAATCCGCCTTCTTTGGGCTGGTTCAAAATCTCATACTCACGATTTATTATATATTAAACCAATTCTTAAAAAATTTCTCCTTAAACATCCAGAAGTAAAATTTATTTACATAGGAATGGGGGGAGTAAAAAGTTCTGACCCATAC
>CAYNRT010000041.1:0-3128 GCA_964399945.1 uncultured Candidatus Saccharibacteria bacterium
CATCCCAGCTTGGTCTTTTTTTTGCTTTATCTTCCATATTGCTTTGTTTTTTATCTTATTTCTTGTTATTCCTCTATCTCAATTCCCATGTTTTTGGCAGTCCCCGCAACTATTTTCATGGCTTGTTCAATATCTTTAGTGTTCAGGTCAACCATTTTCTTCTCTGCTACGCTTTTCAACTGAGCCTTGCTTATCTTAGCAACTTTTTTCCGATTCGGCTGACCAGAGCCTTTCTCAATACCAGCCGCTTTCTTTAAAAGCTGCGATGTCAGAGGAGTTTTTATACTGAAATCAAAGCTGCGGTCTTTGTGAATAATTATTTCTACAGGCACAGTAAAGCCTTCCTGATCACGCGTAGCATCATTAAATTTTTGGCAAAAATCTCCAATATTAATACCATATTGGGCTAAAGCAGGACCTATTGGAGGAGCAGGAGTTGCTTTTCCCGCAGGTATATGAAGTTTCACTTTTATCTCAGTTTCTTTTTCCATAATGAATTTTAATAATATAAGCTTTTAAAGCTTTTTTATTTGCAAAGAATCCACTTCCACGGGAGTATCGCGGCCAAAAATATTTACCAACACCTTAATTTTTCCTTTTTCCAGGTCTACTTCAGAAACCCGGCCGTCAAAACCTTTAAACGGACCATCGGTAATTTTAACCGCCATTCCAACAACAGCATCAATCTTGTATTCGGGAGCATCCGCTTCCGTTTTTTGCTTCAATTCTTCCACCTCCTGCCGAGAAACAGGAATTGGGACTGTTCCCGCTCCAATAAAACCTGTAACTCGTGGAGTGTTCCGAACAACATACCAAGAATCGTCAGTCACAATCATCTCCACAAAAACATAGCCGGGATATATTCGTTCCTCAATCACTTTTCTTTCCCCTCCTTTTATCACTATTCTTTTCTTTTTAGGAACAAGGACATCAAAAATTTTATCCCTCATATCTAAGCTTTCTATTCTGTGGCGCAGATTTTTTGCCACTGCTTCCTCTTCTCCGGGATAAGTGTGAACTACATACCAGTTTCTTCCTTGTTGCACTTGTTGTTTAGGCATTTTTTAAAAGTAAATTTAATTTATAGGATAAATCTTTCTAAAATCTTTAAAAAGATAAAGTCCATAAGCCCTAGGAACGCGGCTACTGCTAAAGATAACCCTATTACCAAAAGCGTGTAATTAAAAGCTTGCTGTTTCGTTGGCCAATTGACTTTTTTTGCTTCTGAAACTATTTCGGAAAAAAATTTTTTAATTTTACCGCTAATACCCATATTTTTCGCCTGCCGCTTAATTTTAAAAAAGCCCTCTGGGCCCTATTCTCATTTTAGGGCTCTTTACTTTATTTGTCAAGATAATTTAAATGTCTAAATTCTTAACTTTTTTCGCCCTTGCCTGAATAAACTTTTTTCTAGGCATTACCTCCTTTCCCATCAGAACATCAAAAATATGATCTGCTTCTTTGGCATCCTCGATGCTCACCTGTAAAAGAATTCTATTATCCGGATTCATTGTTGTCTCCCAAAGCTCAGAAGGATTCATTTCACCAAGGCCTTTATAGCGCTGAATAAAAATACCTTTTTTCTTATCTTTGTCTCCTTCCGCTCTTTCTTCTATAACTTCGCTGTCTTCTCCTTTTCCAGCAACAGTTTCTTTTTTAGATAAGTTTTTCTTCTGTGCGCGAACGCCGCTTTTAATTTCTCTTGCTTTGTTGATAGCAGATATTATTTCGGCCTTTTCACCATCACTATAAGCATACTGTGTCTTCTTGCCAAATTGTATTTTATAAAGCGGAGGCTGAGCGATATAAAGGTAGCCCTTTTCAATAACTTCCCGGAAATATCTGAAGAAAAGCGTTAAAAGCAATGTTCTGATGTGGGCACCGTCAATATCGGCATCAGTCATTATGATGATTTTTTGGTATCTAATTTTACTAATATCAAAATCCTGGGCAATAGCCGTGCCTAGGGCGATAATTAAAGATTTTATCTCTTGCGATGACAATATCCTTTCCAGCCGCGCCCTTTCTACATTAAGTATCTTGCCTTTCAATGGAAGAATTGCCTGAAAACGCCTATCACGCGCCATTTTTCCCGACCCTCCGGCGCTATCACCTTCGACAATATAAAGTTCGGAGTCAGAAGGATCGCGCGAAGAACAGTCAGCAAGTTTGCCCGGTAAAGTAAGTCCTTCTAAAACGCCTTTGCGCAAAACAGTTGTCCTCGCGGCTTTTGCTGCTCTCCGCGCCTTTGCAGAAAGAAGGCAGTTTTCAACAATTGCCCGAGCATCTTGAGGGTTCTTTTCCAAAAAATCCGCCAATCCTTCGGAGAGAATGCTGTCTACGGCTGTTTTCGCTTCCGGATTGCCTAATTTAGCTTTTGTCTGTCCTTCAAATTGCGGCTCTTTGATTTTCACTGATATTGCCGCCACTAAACCCTCTCTCATATCATTTCCTTGAAGATTTTCCTCTTTTTCTTTAATAAAGCCCTTTTTCCGCGCGTAATCGTTTATTGTTCTTGTTAAGGCTGTTCTAAATCCGGTAATATGGGTACCGCCCTCGCCGGTGTAAATATTATTAGCAAAACTTTCTTCAAAACATTCCATTTCCTTTGCGTATTGGAAAGCAACCTCAACTAAAACTCCGTCTTTCTCTCCTTTAACATAAAAGATATTCTGGTGCCGCGGCTCAGCAACGCCAACAAGGTGTTTGATATAAGATACTAAGCCGCCTTCAAAATAAAAATTGTAGGAAAAAACAGGGGAAACTCTCTCGTCTCTGACATTAATCCTAATTCCCGGAGTTAGATAAGCTTGTTGGCGAAGATGATTAAGAATCCTTTTTAAATTAAACTTAGTGTCCCGAAAAATCTCGGGGTCTGGTTCAAATATCACTGTTGTTCCCGACTTTCGGCATTTACCTATTTTTTCTAATTTTGTTTTCACCTTCCCACGCGAATATTCCTGGGCATATTTAATTCCTCCACGGCAAACTTCAACCCGCATATATTTGGAAAGAGCGCAGACAACCGAAACTCCAACACCATGCAATCCGCCAGCTACCTGATAAGCTTTGCCGCCGAACTTAGCTCCGGCATGGAGTGTTGTCATTACTGTTTCTAAAGCTGATTT
>CAYNRT010000042.1:0-2999 GCA_964399945.1 uncultured Candidatus Saccharibacteria bacterium
ACAATAATATAATAATAGAGAAGGAGAAGAAAAATGGAAGAAAAAAAAGAAGTAGAAGAAAAGGAGGAGATAACAGGAATAAAGGCTTATTTTCTCTTTTTAGCGGTTTGTTTTTTATTGCTCGGATTTCCTCTTTTTCTTTTTGGGATTCACTGGCAGCATCAAGAAAGAGCTGCTTTTCTATACACCCGGCAGTTTGGTTACACGATTCTAACCGGATATTCCCGGGGTGAGGGGGAGGTGGTGTACGGGGAGGAGTTAGAAAAAAGAGTGAAGGTGCCATTCGACGGAGAATGGCATAGAATAAGGGCTGGCGAGAGAATATGGGTATACTTAAAAGGAGACAGCAGGTCCGGACGTTTATTGGTTCTCGAAAGACGGGGAAAGCCTCTCTTTGGCAACTGGTCCCACTGGGAAGTAGTAATGGAAGGACTGTAAGCATCAATATAAGTCAAGCCGCTGTGCTTCGCACAGCGGCTTTTGCGTTATTATCTTTGTTTTTTTCAATTTTGGCTTGTAGCGATATAACTCGCAGGCCTTATTGAAAACAAGAAATTAAAGCTATATACTGAAATTACTATGGCTGGATTACTGACAATTTTTTCTTTGATTGTTCTTCTTTTTTCGGTTGTTATCCATGAAATTTCCCATGGCTGGGCTGCCTATTATCTTGGCGATCCAACAGCTAAAGAGGCTGGCCGTTTGACGCTGAATCCATTAAAGCATCTGGATCCTTTTGGCTCAATTCTTTTTCCTTTGATGTTGGTTTTATTGAACAGCCGAATAATATTCGGCTGGGCGAAGCCGGTGCCTATCAATCCATTTAATCTTCGGGATAGAAAATATGGATCAGCCAAAGTGGCAGCCGCCGGTCCTCTGGCTAATATCCTTATGGCTGTTGTTTTCGGGCTTTTAATTAGGTTTCTTCCTTTAGAGAGATTTAGTTTTGGTCCAAGTTTATTTTTAGCTTTTGGCTTTATTGTTTGGGTAAACTTGCTTTTGGCTGTTTTCAACCTGATTCCCATTCCTCCTTTAGATGGCCATCATATCTTTTTTAGTCTTTTGCCTTCGCGCTTTAATTCCATAAAATTATTTTTTGCGCGCTACGGCTTTTTCCTTTTGCTTGTTTTTGTGTTTTTTCTTTTTCGCTTTCTTCTTCCTATAGTTAGCTTTTTATTCGCTTTAATTATCGGCCAGCCGTTTATATAAAACAAAGGAACGAAGAGAAGTCTTAGAGATGTTCAATGTTTTACAAGGAAAGTGATTGACATTTAATTTTCTTTTTGTTAAATTATGGTTGGACGCTTTGCGCCGTTTTTAATTTTATGCCAACAATACATCAATTAATCAAAAAACCAAGAAAAAAGTTGAAAAAAAAGAGCAAGATGAAGGCTCTTACTTTTGGCGTAAACGCCCTTAAGAACAAATATTCTTATTACCCATCGCCTTTTAAGAGAGGAATGTGCACAAAAGTTTTTACAGTTACTCCTAAGAAACCGAATTCAGCTTTGCGCAAGGTAGCGAGAGTAAAATTAAGCAATGGCCGGGAGGTAACAGCCTATATCCCGGGAGAAGGGCATAATCTTCAGGAACACTCCATAGTTCTAATAAGAGGAGGCAGGGTAAGGGATTTGCCCGGCGTTAGATACCATATTGTAAGAGGTCATTTGGATGCTGCTGGGGTTGAAGGCAGAAAACAGGGGCGCTCAAAATATGGGACAAAAAAGGAAAAATCCGCGAAAGCGAAAAGTGAGGCGGAATCATAATTAATTTTAACGGAAAAATGGCAAAAAAATTTAAAGAACGCACAATAAATCCTGATCCGCTCTACGGCAGTGTTTTAGTGGCTAAATTCATCAATCAAGTGATGCGGCGGGGCAAAAAATCGCTTGCCCAGAAAATTGTCTATAACTCTTTTCAATTAGTGAAAAAACAAACCAAAAAGGATCCTTTGGAAGTGTTTAAAACAGCATTAGAGTTTGCAGCTCCGGAGATTGAAGTGAGGCCGCGCAGAGTTGGCGGAGCGACTTATCAGGTTCCTGTTGCTGTTAAAAACAAAAGACGGATTAGTTTGGCAATGAGGTGGATAATTAATTCGGCGAGAAGCAAAAAGGGCAGTCCTATGGAGGAAAGGCTTGCCCAGGAAATTATATTGGCGTTCAAAAACGAAGGAGAGGCTGTAAGAAAGAAGATAAACCTTCGCAAGATGGCGGAAGCGAACAAAGCTTTTGCTTATCTTGCCAGATAAAGCGGAAAGAAACATAATAAAAGAGGATTACCCTCTTTTCTTTTTAACTTTAAAATAATTAATTAAAAAAATATGAGTAGGGAATATTCTATAGAGAAAACGCGCGATATCGGCATTATAGCTCATATTGACGCCGGTAAAACAACAGTGACCGAGCGTATTCTTTTTTATACAGGAATTTCCCATAAAATCGGCGAAGTTCACGACGGACAGGCGATAATGGACTGGATGGATCAAGAAAGAGAAAGGGGAATAACTATTACTTCAGCGGCTACCAGTTGCTATTGGAAACTGGGCGGAGGAGAAAAGGAAAATGAGTACCGTATTAATATTATTGATACTCCGGGGCATATTGATTTTACGGCGGAAGTCCAGCGTTCTCTGCGTGTCCTTGACGGAGCGGTTGTTGTTTTTGACGGCGTTGCTGGAGTAGAAGCGCAGTCGGAAACAGTTTGGCGGCAGGCAGATATGTATAAAGTGCCCAGAATCTGCTTTATTAACAAGCTTGACAGAATGGGGGCTGATTTTAAAAAAAGCCTCCAAAGCATATATGACCGGCTTACCAGGAATGCTGTTCCTGTGCAAATTCCCATAGGCGCGGAAGCGGGCTTTCAGGGAGTGATTGATTTAATAGAACAGAAAGCCCTTTATTTCGAAGGGGTTTATGGAGAAAAGGTTGTGAAAAAGGAAATTCCGCAGGAATTGAAGGCGGAAGCTGACGAATTCCGCGAAAAAATGATGGAAAAAATTA
>CAYNRT010000043.1:0-2914 GCA_964399945.1 uncultured Candidatus Saccharibacteria bacterium
GAAGAGTTGGGCCTGTTGGGTCTATCCCCAGTTTTATACGCAACTTCTTTCCGGAGGCCATTTTCTTTTCTAGGCTTACCCTTTCAATAGCAGTTTCTACACCCCTTTCCAAAACCTCTTTAATTTTTGTTTTGTCGGTAATAATACCCATATTTTTTCATAATAGCAAAAAACCTTTAAATATCAAACCTCTATATAAATATATTTGCCAATTAGAAAAATTCAATTTAAATAATCCATTCTCTAAAAACAAAAACAGGGAAAACTCCCCTGTTTTTGTTTTTTTGTTTCCTTAACCTTAATATTTTATTTACATTTGCTGTCCGCCTTCACCTTCTTGACTGACCTCTTCTGTATTTTCTTCGCTACTGGAAGCCTGCGGCATTTCCGCACCGCTTTCCTCTTCTTTTGCGCTTTCACCTCCACTGACTGTTTCTTCTGTTTTCATCGGAAGAGACTTTCTCTTTGGTTTTAAAATTAAAATGAGAAAAGCAACTATTGCTGCGGCAATAATAATCCAGAATATCCAATAAAGAATCATAATTTTTATTTATATATTACTATTAAAAACTTTGCCGAACCTTTAACTCTTAATTATATACTAAACCTAAAAACAACTTAAGTCAATTTTTTTCTGTGGATAATTCGCGAAAAAGCTCATCTATGTTTCCAGCACCCATTATTACTAAAACCTCTCCACCTTTCAGTTTTTTTTCTAAAAAACCAATAATCTTTTCTCTAGGCAAATAAATAATATTTTCCTTGCCTGTTTTTTCGGCTAATTTTTTTGCATTCACGCCTTTCTTCATTTTCTCATTTTCTCTCCCAGCAACATCAAAAATATCAGTAATAATTATTTTTTCAACTTTCATTTTGCGTAAAGCGCTCAGAAAATCCTTAAAAAGATAAAATGTTCTTTGGTATTGGTGCGGCTGAAACACCAGCCAGATTTTTCTCTCTTTGAACTTCTCGTTAACCGCTTTCATTGTTGCTGTTATTTCACTTGGATGATGACCATAATCAGAAATTAAAGTAAAGCGGGTTTTACCGATTTTACCTTCTTTTTCTTCAAACCGCCGCCAAGCCCCGCAATATTCGCTTAAAGAACAAAGAATTATTTCATCAGGAATATTAAGAACTTGAGCTGTCTTAAGTGCAGTTAAGGCGTTAATTAAATTATGTTCGCCGGGTACTTTAAGTAGTTTTTTTAGTTTCTCTTCGTATTTCTGCTTTAACGCCTGAAAATTGAAAATGGATATTTTATTTAATTCAGCCGTATTCTTTCCAAAAATAATTTTTTTAATGTTTTTATCATCAAGATTAGCAACCAAGACTCCGTTTTCAGGCAAGCGTTTAATATATTTCCGGTATGTCTCTAAAATATGCTTAAGGTTTTTATAATAATCCAAATGTTCTTTTTCAATGTTTGTTAGGATAATTATATTTGGGAAATAATTTAAAAAAGATGCTCGCCATTCATCTGCTTCTATTAACAAATACTTGCTTCTACCCATTCTAAAGTTTGTTTCGCCAAATTCTTTAAGCTTCGTTCCAATTATTACAGTTGGATCTAAACCGGCCTTTTCCATAATCAAACCCAACATAGAAGCGGTAGTGCTCTTCCCGTGTGTGCCAGAAACTGCGATAGTAAAATACTTTTTAGTAAGTTGGCCTAAAGCTTGGGGGTAGCTTAAAACGCGCAGACTTTTCGATTTTTTCTGCATTTCAAAACACTTTCTTAATTCAGGGTTTCCCCTATTAACCGCTGGGCTGTAAACTGCCAAATCAATATCTTTTGGGACATTTTTTGCTTTCTGCTCGCCTATATGAATCTTAACTCCTTTTTTCTTTAAAAAATCTGTTGTTTCTGAAGCAGTTAAATCAGAGCCGCTAACTATGGCGCTTTTTTCCAAATAATATTGCGCTAAGGCAGATACACCGATTCCGCCAATGCCGATAAAGTATATTTTCATAGTTTTACTTTGGCAAGCTCTGAATATTGCGGGCCTGTCCGCTTAAGCACGCTTTCCATGACCGCAATAGAAGACGGCAGAAAAGACAAGTTGACATATCTGTCTATCATTGGCTGTTCCTCTGGGTTTATTCTCCGCCATTGCCAGGCTCTGATGCGGCCCAAAGTAATATGGGCAGAAAAAGGCTTGCTGTCTGTTTTGCTGAAAACGCCTTTCTCTAGTGTTTTTTCCCGCAGTTCCTGCGCAGCTTTATCCAGTGCAGTGTTTTTTCCCAGTTCCGCCCAAATTAAGCGGGGCGGAATTTTAGCCGAGGGACCATAGTTTATCTTGGCAATCTGCAGGCGGGAAAATTTGTTTTCGCGGGCAACCTCTTCGGCAATTTTAATAATTAAAGGAATTTTTTCCAGTTCTACCGCTCCGATGAAAAGGAGGGTAATATGAAGGTTTTCTTTCTTTACCCATTTAACCAATCCCCTCCTCCATTCAGCTGGATAAAGGGAATTTATTTCCTTTTTCAGCTTTTCCAATTCTTCTTTTATCTCTTCGGGCAGGTTAATGGCAATAAAGATTCTTTTGCAGGCCATATAAAAAATAGTTTAACAGCATTTTCTATTTTAACACAAGCGCACCGATCCTGCCAAATTACTATCTCTTGACAAAAAGATGTTATATTAATAGAATTTTCGCTTTAACAATTTTAGAGGAGGAAGAAAATGTGCCACAGAAATCCCTTGCTTTCTAGCAAGGGGTATTTATTAAATCAAAAATTAAGCTCTGCTACTGATTTTTTTCTATTAACTTTCTTTAAATTATAAAAACTCTTTCTTCTGTGGTTATTAATGTGTGTGTAGACTACCCATTAACCACTAACTATTAGCCATCAAACCAATTCTCCTTTACGCCTCTTCTTTTTTGACTTAAGATATAGTTGATGAAAGAAG
>CAYNRT010000044.1:0-2448 GCA_964399945.1 uncultured Candidatus Saccharibacteria bacterium
CTGATTTTCTTGTTTGAGGATGTTTATCAACCGGAATACCCCTTCCATTGTCAGAAACAATAATACGATTACCCGGTTGAATAACAACGCGGCCACAATCTCCATAACCACCCATAAATTCATCCAAAAAATTATCCACACACTCCCAAATAAGGTGGTGAAGGCCATCAGGACCGGTAGATCCAATATACATTCCAGGACGCCGCCGCACTGGCTCTAATCCCTTTAAAACATAAATGTCTTCAGCGGTATAAGCCTGTTTTTTGGAATTTTTTTTCTCCATACTTCCTGTATTCCTAAACCGCAAAAGCGAAAACAAGCCGAAAAATAAAATGAGGGCCTGTCTCGCCGCGGTTTCCGCTCTATTAGTATTTTAGCTTAATTTTAGGCTTTTCGCAACAGTAAAATTATTCACAAATTTAAACAAAAAGAACAGCGCTTTCCTGCAACTGTCCGCTTATTCGTTTGTCTTGCAACAGTTACTTCTATCTAGTCTTGTCGCTGAAAACTTGGGCAGTAAATATATATATTTCTGTATTTTTATCCTTATAGCAATCGGGTTCCAAACCAGCCTTATAAAAACAAAGTTCTGAAAGAAATTCTTCCAAAGACAAATTATTTTCCTCTGCAACTTGAGGCAGAAAAACACCTTTCCTGCTTCCTCTTCTTATCTCAACACCATGCTCCCCAACCTTGATTTGACGCCAATTGTCTATCTTTTTTAACGGACTAAGCACCGAAATTTCATAAGATAAATAAGGGAGCTCCTCTTCGGACACCGGTTGAAACCTGTTATCTTCAACAGCCGCGGCAATAGCCATTTCTGAAACAATCTCGTAAAGGGGTGCTGGAGCCGGGGAAAACACACCTATACAACCCCTTAGACGTCCATCTTTTTTTATAGTCACAAAAGCTCCAAGTCTCTGATTTAAAACAGGGTCACTTTCTTTAAAAGAAGGTTTAATTCCTTTTTTAACAAATCCTTCTACTGAGACCCGGGCAATATTCAAAAGTTTCGCTTGCCGGCTTTTATCTATCCGGACTTCTTCCAAGCCGTTCCCGTGCTTATCATTATCTTGGTGGAAAAAAGCTATTGATCCGTAACCGACAACCTCTTCTTTACTTCCAACAGGACTATCGCCCGAATTGCTGTATTTTAGAAGCTTTATATTGCCTGCCCCAACAATTTTTGCATAAGCCATTACTGCCTTTATAGCATCTATTCCGCAGGCAAAAGTAACAATATTAGGAATGGATTTTTTCTCCAGTTCAGTTATTGTTTTTTCCAAGTTGCCTATTTCACCGCTAAGTATGGCTTTAATTACTTGCCTATCGGCGTATTGCGCATCCTCATAAGCAGGATAATGAGAGAGATCAGAACTAGCCACAACTAAAACTTTTTTTCCTTTAGAGCTCTTGGCTATTGCTTCAGCCACTATTTGGTAATCTTTCTCAAAGACATTTCCAAAAAGAAGCGGAACAATCTTAAAATCCTTTTTTAAGGTTTTTTGGAGAAAAGGCAGTTCAACCTCTATAGCGTGTTCATAGCGGTGGGCATCAGGCTCAAAAAATATCCTGTCACTTGAAGCAATAAGCGCTTTTGCCAACTCTGAATCAATCCCAACCTCTCCTAAAGGAGTTTTGTAAAATCCTTCTGGAAAAACAGAAACGCCCGGAAACCGGTTATGGTGGCTGTTAGCCATTATAATAATCGTATCAAATTTTTCTTCAGTTAATTGCTTAAAAGCAAAAGCGGCATTCTGACCTGAAAACTGATAGCCAGCATGAGGAACAATAATGGCGGCAATCTTGCCTTGACTTTTTAATTTTTCCGCCTTAGCTAAAAAGGACAATATTTGCTCTGACAGCTCGCTTGGATCAGCTGGATAAAACTGGCCAGCTGCTGCTGGTTCTCTTGTGTTTTGAGTTTTCATATTTTTCCAAAAATCCGAACCGTTTCCATTAGTGCTATTTCTCTTTTGGCCTATTACCAAAAAAACGGAAAGAACAATAATAATCGAAATTAAAATTATTATTATAACGTTAACCCTCTTCATGTTTTATTATAAGCTAATAAAGAAATAAAAGAAACTAATTTGGCGCGCTTAATCTCAAAAAAAGAAGGCAGAAGCCTCCTTTCGCTTGGCGCGGGTGATGGGATTTGAACCCACGATCTCCGCCGTGACGGGGCGGCGCTTTAAGCCACTAAGCTACACCCGCAGAATCTCCAGTTTGGTAGCGGTGGAGGGATTCGAACCCCCGACACAAGGATTATGATTCCTCTGCTCTAACCACTGAGCTACACCGCCATAAAAAACTCTATTTATTTCTTGTTGCGGGGCCGGGAATTGCACCCGGGTCTCGAGGTTATGGGCCTCGCAAGATACTACTTCTCCACCCCGCGATATATTGTTTTATTCTCCCTTTATTTTTCAAAGATTTCAAATA
>CAYNRT010000045.1:0-2412 GCA_964399945.1 uncultured Candidatus Saccharibacteria bacterium
ATTGCTTAGCTATTATATTGATTTAATAATTTCAATAATCTCAGGAAAAGTTTCTTGATTAAAGTGCCCTCTATCTTCAAAAACAAGCGCCTTCGCGCTTGGTAAAGCTTGCTTATACTTCGCAAGTTGTTCAAAAGGAACCACTTCGTCATCTTTGCTGTGTATTAGATAAATTTCACCTCCTTGATTTGCAAGTTTTTCAAGTGTAGGCGGTAAATTAAAATCCTTCAAGGATTCTCTTTTATCCAGATTGTCAGAATTATCATAAGGAGCTGCTATCAATATAGTAGATTTAATTTTTTTAGGGAAAATGTTCTCTGTAAGATATTTAGCAAGAAAAATCCCTCCAAGAGAGTGGCCGATTAAAATAAGGTCTTTATCATTAAAAACTTCTGAAATTCTATTAAACCAAAGCCTCCATTCCGCATAACGAGCATTTGTAGAATTTGGCATTCTTGGCATTAAAACATCATAATCGCTGCCCAGCGCAGGCGCCAATGTGCTTTTCCAATCTTTGCGCGGCCTTAATCTTTCTATGCTAATTTCTCTGCTTTTAAGATAAGATATGTAATCTTTATATGTTTCAAAACTTGTTCCTCCATGAATTACAATGACTTGCTTCTTCATAATTTTATTTTTCCAATTTATGTCTTATCATGAATATGTTTTGACAATATAAATAATTATATTGTCATTTCATGTCATTTTTGACAATATGTCAAACCGTATCATCATTCTCCGCATTAAAACACTGCTTATTTCTTATTTCAGATTCCTCGCAATATTTAGTAATTTTCTTGCCCTATCTTCCTTTTATATTACGCTTAAATATTTAGGGTTTCCAATAATAAAAGGGCTTCTGACTCTGTTTTTGATTCTGAAGCCTTGGCAAAACTTGGCTCCGTGTTCTGAATGAAATCCGAACTTTCTTTAAGCAAAATCCAGAAGATTTTGCTGACTAACCTGCCTAGCAATTTGCTCCGCAATAAGCGGGGCAGTAAAGCGCAAATCTCTAAAAATAGTTTTTATTCTTCTATACTGAAATAATTATCGCTGAAATCTGAATATTTTTCAGGATGCTCGGCATCTTCTATTCTAATTTTATATTCATCGCCTGGTGAAAGTTTTACTATTCCCATGCCCATTTTATCAACCTTACAGCTTTCAAGTTTAAAGTTATACTCTCCAAAACTGGCTGGAATGGGATTGCCATTATTTAACAAGCAATTTTCAGAAGCTCCGTAATCAACAATACTTATCTTCACTTTTTCAATCCCGGAAGAGCGCCATTTCACTTTATAATTATTTCCAATTTTCCAAATTTCCCCTCCGTTAGGAAAAACAAGTTTAATCCATTTAATGGTTGAATTTGGTTTATTGATTGCAGTTTCTTTTACTTCAGCGTTTTTCGGCTTTAATTCGCCGTTTGAAGTATTGTGGTAATAATGCCAAGCAAACATCCCGCCGCCGATAACAATTATCAGAAGAACAAAAAGCCACATTGCTGAAAGCATAGAAGCTCCGTGATTTAATTTTCTTAATTTCATATTTTCTCCTTATAAGTTTTTTATTAAAAATAATTTTTTAATTCTTTTTTCGACCTTTTTAATTTTCATCTACAAATTTACTGAATAAGGCTTTTAAGTAGTTTTTCGGTTAAAATTATAACGAATATAATTTCAAGTTTCCCGAGCAGACATATAAATTTTTTTAAATTTAAAAGTTTTGTTTCCCGCAACGCTCTTTTTATGCTTCATACTGAAAACCTTGACGAAAGATTGGCTCCCAATAAGAAATCCCTTTCTTAGTTTACTCCTTCCGCATTATCTTTTCAATAGAACCTCTACTCTATTTTCAAAAAATATAAAATATCATTGTCCCCCAAGTATCCCATTATACAACAAGAAAGCCAGCAACTTCGTTACCAGCCACATTATAATGATAATCTTTACTAACATAGACTCTATCCAAGAGAGCCCTTTCTTTAGTGGCCATAGCAACATTATCATTTTGCTTAATACCGATAGTATTGCTCAAAACATAATCCTTAATGCGGATGTAAGATATATTTTGCCCGTCTACTTTAACTTCTCTGGTAATATACGAAGCAACAAAAATGCTGTCATATTTTTGGAAATTTATGCCTTCACGAGTTAAAACTGTTTCAAAGCTAATATAAGAAGGGGTATAAATTCTGGTGGCCAATTCTAACGAATTATAGTTTTTGTCTTTAGCGTAAAAACCCCGGCGCAATCTGATTAACTTTCCTGTTTTTACATAATTATTTAATCTAACCCTAACAGCGTTCTCAACTTCTTCTCTCCACAACAAAGCCACATCTTTAACAGAAAAGATGCTTTTAGGAGATCTTAATAAAACATCTAAATATTCGCCTTTTGTTGGTCTTTTATT
>CAYNRT010000046.1:0-2371 GCA_964399945.1 uncultured Candidatus Saccharibacteria bacterium
CTAAGAGCTCTGGTCAGTTTATAGAACTGGCCAGGGAAGAAAGTTGTGGCCTAATTTTTGCGTCAGAGAAGAGAACAAAATATTCTCTGACACAAAAATATATGACCATGCTGCACAACGGCGCAGCGTTGGTCTTCCAAAAGAGGTATGGGGCAACTTTTAAAGGTTGGCCTATTCCTCTTACAGAAAAGAAAGGTGAAGTTTTAATTTTTGAGGAGGAAAATGATGGAGTTGTGCTGGGAGTTATTGCGGGGATGCTTGTATTTGTGATACTGGGGCTAATAGTAGTTTTTATAATCTACATTATTATTTAACACTATTCGCATTAAAACCCGCTTTAACAAGCGGGTTTTTGTTTTGGAAAATTTTAAACTTTTCTTTGGAAGAAAATGTGCTAAACTGAAATAAAACTTAATTTGTTTTGGGATATGAAAAAAATAATTGAAAAAATTGTTTCTTTAGCCAAAAGGCGCGGCTTTATCTTTCCGTGTTCTGAAATATACGGCGGCATTGGCGGGATTTACGATTTTGGGCCTTTAGGCGCGGAGATGAAAAGAAACATTAAAGAAAGCTGGGGCCAGCATATAAAAGCGCAGGCGGAAAACATCGTGCCGCTTGATTCGGCCGTTCTGCTTAATCCCCGTGTTTGGGAAGCATCAGGCCATTTGAGCGCCGGGTTTGCCGATAAGCTGGTGGAATGCAAGTCCTGCCATAAGCGCTTTAAGGCAGAAGAGACAAAAAAAGGGAAATGCCCGGAATGCGGCGGCGAACTCACCAAGGAAAGGAACTTCAACCTGATGATGAAAACTTTTATCGGCCCGGTTGAAGACGAAAGCAACGCAACCTATCTGCGGCCGGAAACCTGCCAAGGCATTTTTATTAACTTTTTAAATATAATGAATTCCCAGCGACTGTCTTTGCCTTTTGGCGTAATACAGATCGGCAAATCGTTCCGCAATGAGGTTAATCCTAAAAATTTCATATTTCGGACGCGCGAGTTTGAACAAATGGAAATGGAATGGTTTTGTGCCCCAGAAGAAGCTGATAAGTGGTTTGAATTCTGGCTGGAGAAAAGATTGGCTTGGTATAAAGCTTTAGGCATAAAGAAAGAGAATATTAGAACAGTGGAAGTGTCCCAAAAAGAAAGGGCGCATTATGCCAAGAGGCAGGTGGATATAGAATACCGCTTTCCTTTCGGCTGGAAGGAGATAGAAGGAATTCATAACCGTGGCGATTGGGATTTGTCCAACCACAGCCGTTATTCCGGCGAACAGCTTGTTTGCGCGGGAGAAAAGGGCGAAAAGTTCTTCCCTTATATCATTGAAACTTCGGCAGGAGTGGAGAGAACCTTGTTCGCGTTTTTAGTTGAGGCGTATGAGGAAGTAAAAGGAGGCCGCACTCGGACAACAGAAGCTGTTAAAGAAAGCGAGGTAGTTTTGAAGATTTCCAAAGGCTTAGCGCCGGTGAAAGCTGCTGTCCTGCCGCTTGTGCGCAACAAGCCGGAATTGGTGAAAAAAACAAAAGAAGTATACAAATTATTAAGGAACAGCTTTAACTGCCTTTATGATGAAACTGGTTCTATTGGCCGGCGCTACCGGCGGCTCGATGAAATCGGCTGCCCTTTTGCCATAACTATTGATTTTGATAGTTTGAAGCAAAATGATGTTACAGTGCGCGACAGGGATACGATGAAGCAGGAAAGAGTGGGAATAAAAGACTTGCCAGAATATTTAGCCAAAAAATTGGCTTAAGGGCCGACAGAGAGCGGGTTTCTGTTCAGCTAATTTAAAATTATGGAAAAAAGAGAAAAACGCATCTGCCAAAACTGTAAAAAGGAGTTGGTTATAAAAACCTAATCCTTTATGATTCCTTATCAAACGAAATCAGATAAATTGGCCGGAACAAGCTTGAAGGAAGTTAAAAAAAGCGCCATGATGGTGTATAAAGAGATTGTTAAACTTACTAAAGGAGAACCATATATACGTTCAGCTTACTTTAGGAAACGAAGAAAAGAAAAAGTATTTTTGAATTACTTCTGGAACCATCTTTCTCAGAAATCTCCTAAACAACGCTTTAAAAGATTAAAATATTTTAAAGCAGCTATTGATTTAATTAAAAATTCAAGAAATAAACCCATCTCTAAACTGAATCCTAACAATAAGAATGAAGTTTTACACAGATTTGCAGGGCTAACTAAAAATAAAGAATTGTTTTATGTACAGATTAAAGAAGAGACAAAAAAAGGGAAAAATATTTTATGTCCTGTTTTCCACCAGAATAAACAAAAACCCTCCGCCTATGTGGAGTGTATAAACTCCTGGCCGAGGATCCTATTATTAGAATAACATATCAAAAGCCAATGTCAATAGAT
>CAYNRT010000047.1:0-2295 GCA_964399945.1 uncultured Candidatus Saccharibacteria bacterium
TCTGACAGATTTTGTCACTTTTGACAATAAAATTTAATAGGTTTATACTAAATTAAAGATTATGAAAGACAAACTTTTAACCATAAAAGAGGTTGCCAAATATTTAAGAGTAAGCGAACGCTCCGTGCTTCGCTACATTGAAGCTGGACGCTTGAAAGCCATTAAGGTTGGTTGGTGGCGTGTGAAAGAAAGCGATTTAAAGAAATTTCTCAATAAAAATTCAAATGTATGAAAAAGAGAAACGAATTTCAGAATTTTTTGAAAGTACCACAAATAAATAATTTTGTGAGGCAGCAAGAAAGAATGCTGCAACCCTTTCAACAGATTCAGGATGAAGTTCAGAAAGTTTATCAAGTATATCAAGAGACGATAATAAAACCGATTCAAGAAATGAATGAGATGTGGAAATGGATAATTGAACCTATTCAAAGAATTAAAGAATGGGCTGATTGGTTGAAGAAAATAGAAGAGAATAGAAGAAAAATATTTTTGAAAGCAGGATGGTGGCTCGCTCCTTCTTTAAAAGATGTTCCGCTATCAAAAATAACGAGGGTTGTGGATTTGTATCGACAAGGTAATAAAAAAGCCATTGATAAATTTTTTGTAAGAACCTATCGTTGGAATAACTATCAACTTTTAGAAGAGGCGGTAAAAGAATGGAATAAAAATTTATTTTTTAAATCTTGGATGAAGAAAATTAAAGCTGCGGTATGTGCTCACCGTAGAAAAGAATACGCTTTTTCAATACCTGTTTTTTTAATAGTAGCCGAAGGTATAGCCCACGAGTATGCTGGTAAGAATAAGATTTATAAGGAAATGCATAAAAGAAGAAGAAAAGACAAAGAGAGAACTCCAATTGCAAGAGCCATAGGGATTCATTTTATAAAATCGAATACTTCTGATGCCGTAGTTGATTTGGATGTTTTAATCTCTCTTTTGGAAAACGAGATTTATGTAGATTTTAGGAAGTTAAGGAATAAAAGGTCTAATTATGATTTCTTTTTTAATAGGAATATCATTTTTCATGGTCTTCAAAAAGATTACGATAACCAAGAGAATTCCCTAAGAGCATTTCTGTTATTAGATATGCTTAGTTTATTAAAATAGAAAGATAAATATTAATACAAATTATGAAAAACAATAATAACAAAAAAGATAAAAAATATGTAGAGTTGATTTGGGCGGAGAAGTATAAAGATTTTGTTCGTCCCAAAAAGAAAACAGAAATTGAGAGAATTGCTTTGCCTTTTCAATTAACCGAGACGGTTAATGAACCAAGAATTAAGGAATATGAAGCCAGTTTGGGAAAAATGTTTTCTCCCAAAGCCAAGTATCCTGAAAATTATCCGCAAGATTGGAAGAATAAACTTATTTGGGGAGATAACAAAATTGTAATGGAATCTCTTTTAAGAGGAGATAAAAGCAGTGATATTCCTTCAATGGCAGGCAAGATTAATCTTATTTATATTGACCCGCCATTTTTTACTGGGTCTGATTTTGCGGTGCGGGCTAAGGTTGGTCAGGAAGAAGTAGAAAAAGAGCCGTCTATTATTGAACAGCGGGCTTATATTGATACTTGGAGTCAAGGCATTGCTTCTTATTTAAAGTATATGTATGAGCGTTTGGTTTTAATGAGAGAACTTTTAGCAGACAATGGTTCAATTTATGTTCACTTGGATTGGCATGTCGGTCATTATGTAAAAGTTTTAATGGACGAAATTTTTGGTGCAGAGAATTTTAGGAATGAAATTATATGGTGTTATGAAAAGCCCAGACCCGCTGAGAAACAGTTTAAACGAAACCACGATATCATTTTATTCTATACGAAAAATCCTGAAAAATGGACTTTTAACATTCAATATGTCCCTAGGAAAGGTGAAGAAGAATTAAAAAAAAGAGAAGCGAAAGTAAGATCGGATGGAACAATTTGGGAGCCTGATTATGAAGGAAAAATTTGTCCTGACTGGTGGGATGATATTCCTTCATTTGCTACGGCTATGACTGCCTCTGAAAGAGTTCATTTTGATACACAAAAACCAGAAAAGATTTTAAAACGCATTATACTTACTTCTTCCAATCCTGGTGATATTATTGCTGACTTTTTCTGTGGCTCTGGCACAACTGGTGCGGTTGCTGAGAAATTGGGGAGAAGATGGATAATGGCAGATTTATCTAAATTCGCGATTCAGGTAACCAGAAAAAGATTATTAGATATTCATCACTCAAAGGATTTGTTAAATGAGAAAAAGAAAGAATACGGCAACCCTGCTCGTCCTTTTGAAATTTTAAATCTTG
>CAYNRT010000048.1:0-2225 GCA_964399945.1 uncultured Candidatus Saccharibacteria bacterium
ATATTTTATTTATTTGATTGAAAGGATAATACAATGAAACTCCAATATCTTGAGATGAAAAGGCACTATATCTCCGATAAGTTTATTGTCGGCATTGACTCGGCCAAACACAAACACCAGGTCATGGTTCTTGATCCCGAAGGAATTCCTGTCGGGAAATCCTTTTCTTTTCAAAACTCTTACAACGGTTTCCATTTCAAACTCTGGCAAAAACTAAAATTACTGCCATTTGAAGTTAACCCGGAAAACACCACTTTTGCCGTTGAAATTTCCATCAACTACTGGCAGAAGATATGTCATTATCTTTCTGACAAAGGCTATACGGTCTTGATGGTCCGACCGATCACCACAAAGCATGAACGCCCAAGGCTTAACAATTTCTCAAAAACCGATCCGAAAGATGCTCTATGCATTGCATCAAGTGCAAGACAAGGATATTTCAACTTTTACCAAAAGTATACCGATGAGATACAAGGCATTCATCGCCTTGGTATTACCTATGACAAGTTAAAAAAACAAATCGTAATTGCCAAACAGCGTCTGCGCTCAGAAGTAGAAATGCTCTTCCCCGAATTCCCTTCTGTCCTGAAAATCGATTCTGATACTGCCCGATATCTTTTCTCGAAATATCTGACAGCAAAAGACTTCTCAACAATCAATGTGTTTTATGAATCCATTGAATTGGTCGCTATTTCAAGAAATCATCACGGCACGGAAACTCTAAAAACACTCAAAGAAGCAGCCGCAAAAGAACGGATGTTCAATTATTTATTATTTTTTCTCTTGCGTTTTAGCAAGTAGTTTGGTTTAAGGGGCTGAAGGTTGCAGTGCACTGAACATTCAGCATTTTAAAAAGACTAATGCGAAGCTCCAAACGTTCGAATTCGCAAGGAGCCCTTCAGTCGCCTTGAAACCATTGTTATGCCATTTATATATTGTTATTATTAAAGATATATGGATAATTATTTGCTCCTTATAAAAAAAATAATGAAATACTTTATCAAATTATAAATATTGGATTTCAATATCCTTTGCTTTTTTAAAATCTTGATCCATAGTTACAAATTTTAAATTAAAATGCTTACAAATATTGTATTGATATGAATCATCAAAATCTAATTTAAATTCATTTTTAATCTTTATAATTTCTTCATATTTATCTTTTGGTAGGGTAAGAAGGTTAGCTTTTGGCAATGTATCAGAAATAAATCTTAAAAATAACAGTTCTTCATTTTGTTTGAAAAGAATTATCCCAATAGAATGAAGAGTAAAGTCTGATATATTTATAGCACCTATATTTTTTTCAAGAAAGGATTTACATAATTCACTTTTATCTTGTTTCAGAAGTATTTCAAAAAAAATATTTGTATCGATTAAATACACTATCGCCACTCCAAAGCTTTGTGTTGTAATTCTACAGATGTATATTTATTTTTCAATTTTGATAATCCACCCTCCCAATCGAATTTAAATTTACCTTTATCTATTTCTTTACTTCCATATTTATCCAACAAAAAATCGATAAAATCATTAATTTCAGGAATAATATGATTGGGTAATTTTTCTATCTTAGCTCCAATATCATATGCTTTCATGATAAAGCTCCTCATAATTCATTTTCACTCGAACTCTACACTTTTAAAATAATTAATGTTCGATAAAATATCAACATATTTTTAGATTATTTTAGGCATAACGATTATTTCTGCGGTGCGCCAAACCGGTTCTGTCCAAATGCCATGTTTAGTAATTGTCCAGCTACTAGATCACGAATATCATAACATCGGTTACACAAAATTATCACAACATAGGTAACAGTTTAGTAATGGGCAATTATCACAACATAGGTTACACTATTTATTTTCATATGAATTATTTTCATTGTCATTCAATACCTAAAAGGAGGAATGGCAATGGAAAGAGAGAAGCAAAAGGAAGAACAAATAAGATTAAGAGCTATCCAATTGTATTGGTTCACCGTGAATTGGAATTTTCCATATTCAAAATAAGTTAGTTACTAATAGATAATATTTGTCTCTTTGCTCTTTGAAATTCTCTTCTTTGTTTTTCTCGATTGGCTTTTCTTCTTGCTCTGGCTTGATCAAGTTTTTTATCTCGACTGGCAAAAATCTCAAGCTCTCTACCGTTAAGCTTATCTATGGGAGTAATATAACCAATCGCTGAATGAAGCCTTCTGGTATTATAGTATTCAACAAATTCAAAAA
>CAYNRT010000049.1:0-2091 GCA_964399945.1 uncultured Candidatus Saccharibacteria bacterium
TTTTCCTCTGCCTTTTCTTCATAAACAAGCGACTCAAATTCCTTTTTCCTCTTCAGTTTTGCTTTTTTCCCAACTAATTTACGCAAATAATAAAGTTTTGCCCGTCTTACTTTTGCACGGGAAACAACCTCTATTTTCTTTATGGTTGGAGAGTGTAAGGGGAAAATCCTTTCAACACCTACGCCGCTAATTATCCGCCTGACTGTTATAGTGGCGCCGGGTTCTTTCCCGTGTTTGCGCGCAATAACAACGCCTTCAAATACTTGAACCCTTTCTCTTTCTTCAATCTTACCCTTTTTCCCCTTGTATGTTTCTCTTATTTTCTGGTGCACCCTAACAGTATCTCCCGGTCTTATATCAGGCAGATTCTTCTTTAAATAGAAAGATAAAAATTCTTTTATTTTTTTATCTATGCTCATATTATAAATTTATCCCTAAAATTTAATTTATTGGCGCAAAAGCGGCCTTCTTTTAATTATTTATAGCTCATCTTAACAAATTTTTTCTTAAAGTAAAGCCTAATGAAAAAGGCCGGCGCGCCCGGCAGGACTCGAACCTGCAACCTCTAGCTCCGCAAGCTAACGCTCTATCCAGTTGAGCTACGGGCGCCTTTCATTTTTAAAACTTGCCAAGTTTAATCTACCACAGAATTTGCTCTGTTTCAATCAGGATGTTATAATGACTTATAATTCATAATTAATAGAGCGCTCTAAGTATCCATTATGGACATTCTAAAAAAAGAAGGGGAAGCAATTCTAATGGGAAATCAAGCAGTTGTTCGGGGAGCTCTTGAAGCAGGCGTAGAGTTCGTTTCCACATATCCCGGCACTCCGGCTTCAGAGGTAGGCACTACTTTTTCTGAAATTCAAATGCTGGCCCCAAAAAGCAAAGCAAACCGCTTTGGTTTTTACTTTGAGTATTCCACAAACGAAAAAGTAGCTCTGGAAGCAGGTATTGGCGCCAGTTTTTCAGGGCTAAAAACACTGATAGCAATGAAAAACTTTGGCCTTAATGTTGCTTCAGACAGCTTAATGCCTTTTGTATATACCGGCTCTAACGGTCCAACAGTGATTGTGGTCGCTGACGACCCATCTTGCCACAGCTCCGCCCAGTCGGAAGAAAACAGCCGCGCTTTTGCTTATCTAGCGCACATTCCTGTCTTAGAGCCTTCCGATCCCCAAGAATGCAAAGATTTTACTAAAAAAGCATTCTGCCTTTCGCAAAAATACAAAATTCCGATGATGATAAGACTGACAACGCGCGTTTCCCATCAGCGGTCTATTGTCAAACTAAGCTCTCTGCCCGGCATAAAAAAGAAGACAACCCCTTACCTGGGCAAGTTTGTTAAAGACCAGCACCGCTATGTGACAATGCCGCCCCGAGTTCTGGAAATGAAAAGCGAACTTTTGGAAAAAATTGAGAGGATTCAGAAAGAGGTTTCCGAAGGCGCTTCATTTAACCGCATTGTTGGCGAGAACAAAAAAGAGGCAAAATTAGGCATTATCAGCTCCGGCGTTTCTTTCCTTTATGTAATGGAGGCGCTGGAAGAGTTGAAGTTAGAAGCGCCTGTTTTGAAATTAGATTTCTTTTATCCTTTGCCAGAAAAGAAAATAAAGGGCTTTATCAAAAAATTTAAAAAAGTTTTGGTTGTTGAGGAGCTTGAGCCTTACCTGGAAAAAGAAATAAAAGCTCTGGCAAAAGAAACCAACTGCCGCCTTAGTGTGCTCGGCAAGGAGCTTATTCCGCAAGTCGGGGAACTAAAGCCTGAGCATGTGTCTTTTGCTGTTGCTAAAGCGGCCGGCAAGAAAGTTAACCTTCCAAAAGCGCTGAAAGCGCTTGCCATCAAACATACGCCGCGCTTTTGTCATGGCTGCCCTTACTGGAAAGTTTTCAGCATCCTCAAAGAAATAGTGCCTAAAGAAACGGTTTTCGGAGGAGACATCGGATGCTATATGATGGCTTCCTTCCCGCCTTTTAATTTTTACGATTATATGTCCTCTATGGGCTCATCCGTCGGGATAGCTCACGGCATTAAGAAAGCATCAAAAAACAGGAATAAAGCGATTGCCTTTATTGGCGATTCTACCTTTT
>CAYNRT010000050.1:0-2037 GCA_964399945.1 uncultured Candidatus Saccharibacteria bacterium
TTGTTAAGGCATCATACGGTCACATACGAGACTTGCCTAAAAGCAAACTTGGCGTTGATGTAAAAAACAGCTTTCGGCCTCAATATATTATCCCACTGAAAGCGAGAAAAAAAATCAGCGAATTAAAGCAATCTTTAGAAAAAACTCCTGAAGTAATTTTAGCCACAGATGAAGATCGCGAAGGAGAAGCTATTGCCTTTCATCTAGTGAAAGCTTTGGGGCTGAAAAACCCAAAAAGAATTGTTTTCCATGAAATAACAGAAGCAGCAATAAAGAAAGCTCTTAAAAACCCCCGGGAAATCAATATGAATTTAGTTAATGCCCAGCAGGCAAGGAGAATACTGGACAGACTTGTTGGATACAAGCTTTCCCCCTTACTTTGGAAAAAAGTAGTACGCGGCCTATCTGCCGGCCGTGTCCAGTCTGTTGCCCTGCGCTTAATAGCAGAGCGGGAAAAAGAGATTGAAAGGTTTAAGCCGGAAGAATACTGGTTTATCGCAGCTGTTTTTAGAAAGGAAGCAAGCAGTCCTGAATTCGAGGCAAGACTGGTAGGAAAAAACGGCAAAACCATCGGCAAACAAGAGATTAAAACAAAAAAAGAAGCAGAAGAAATTATTAAGGCATTAAAAGGAGCAGAATGTTATATACAAAACATTAAGAAAAGCACGCTTAAAAAGAACCCTCTTCCTCCTTTCACAACAAGCTCGCTTCAGCAAGAAGCATGGCAAAAACTTAATTTTTCCGCTAAAGCGACAATGGTTATTGCGCAAAACCTTTATGAAAGAGGCTTTATTACCTATCACAGAACAGACTCCCTTAACTTATCAGCAGAAAGCTTAAAAGCAGCAGAAAAATTTATTCTGAAATCTTTTGGGAAAGAATATTGGGCAGAGCGCTTATACAAGACCAAATCAAAAACAGCCCAAGAAGCTCATGAGGCTATAAGGCCTGTTGATCCCTTGAAATTGCCTGATACGCTAAAAACCGAACTGGAGCTGCGCCAATTGAAGCTTTATGATTTAATCTGGCGACGTTTTATTGCTTCCCAAATGGCTCCGGCTGAAATATATTCTTCAAAAATATATATCGAAGCAATTCTTAAGAATAAAGAGGCAAAACCTAAAACTCTTCTTTTTAGAGCTTCAGGTCAAACACTAAAATTCGATGGTTTTACAAAGGTATACTCTCTAAAGATTGAGGAGACTGTTCTGCCTGAATTAAAAGAAGGAGAAAAAGTCAATCTAGAAAAGGCTGTCCCCTCTCAACACTTCACCAAGCCCCCAGCCAGATACAACGATGCCAGCCTTATCAAAGTTTTAGAAAAAGAAGGAATCGGACGGCCTTCAACTTACGCTGTTATTATAGATACTATCCAAAAAAGAAACTATGCCCAAAAAGGAAAAGACAAGCGTTTTAGACCGACAGAAATAGGTAAAATAGTTAATAGTCTGCTTACAAAGCATTTTCCTGAAATTGTAGACATTAAATTTACAGCCAAAATGGAAGAAGAATTGGACGAAATCGCCCGAGGCGAAAAAGAATGGGTTAAAGTGCTTAATGATTTTTATCAGCCGTTTGAAAAAAACTTGATGCAAAAAGAAAAAGAAATTACTAAGAAAAATCTTACTGAAAAAACAGACAAAAAATGTCCCAAATGCGGCGCGTCTTTGCTTATTAGATGGGGCCGCTTCGGCAAATTCTGCGCCTGCAGCAACTTTCCCAACTGCAAATACACTGAATCTTTAGAAAAGCCCAAACTGGGGATCAAATGCCCAAAATGCGGTAGCGGTGAAATTGTAGAAAAAAGGACGCGCAAAGGCAAAATATTTTACGGCTGTTCCCGCTTCCCCGAATGCGAGTTTGCGCTTTGGGACAAGCCTGTTTCTGGAAAAAAATGCCCGGACTGCGGTTCCTTGTTGATAACTGACAAAAAAGGAAATGTAAAATGTTCAAATAAAGAGTGCGGATACATTGAAAAATAACAAAAACTCTAATAAAATATAAAGCAAGCCGGAGTGCTGAAATTGGAAAACAGGG
>CAYNRT010000051.1:0-2009 GCA_964399945.1 uncultured Candidatus Saccharibacteria bacterium
TGGATTCGGATGGAGGAGTTATATAAAGGGTATGGAATTATTGATTGATGTGCTTAAAAGTTAATGTGTATGCCTGCAATGATGTCCTTGTTATATGAAGATGTGTTCTTTATTAGATTCATTTAAATGGTTGTATATCCACAGGTAACCCTACTCTCATAAAGAATCTTGCAAAGGCTTGGGATAAATGTTCTCTATATGGTGGAAGCAGACGTAATCTTTGACCTTTTTTTCTTATTAATTCTGTAAGAAATCCAAAAGGAACACTATAAACACTGCGGAAATCAACTACTAAATACTCCTTTTCAAAACCTTTTATTTCACATCCATTTAAAAGATGATAACCTGGTAAATATCCTCGTCTTAATGATTCCTTCATCTTGGGATTTTTATAAGATGGATTTCTATTTTCAAATATGCTCAAGGGCCAGATTGGACAAACAAGTACAAGTTCGAGTTTTTTGTTAATAAGGTCGCAAGATTGACTCATAATTATTACATCATATTCAATGACCTCAACTTTAATCTTATCTTTAATTGTAGATGGTGGAATTATAAGTGAACAAGAGTCAATAATATCTCCTTGAAAAAGCTCCTCGCCTTTAGCAATTTCGTACCAAGGATAATCTTTCATAATATTTCACTCCACCTTTAAAAATAGAAATTCATCAGATTCAGATCATGTAGGTTCTCCTCTTTTGATATTTTTTACTAATACATGAATTTCATATTTCTTTTTGGGCGGCATTTTTACCACAAAATCATTTTCCACCATCTCTAAAGCAATATCTTCTTCGGAAATAATTTCAGTGACTTTCTCTTTTTCTACTTCTTCAATTGATGCTGTCTCGCTTTTTATCTCAAAACGTGGCCAAATTGAAGATAGATCGTTCTCTAGTACAGATATTAAGCTAAATGATCGTTTAATATTTTTTTGTTTTAAATTAGATAGGATATTGAGTGGAAACTCTGCTATATCAATCTCATCCATACTGGTACTTGGACTGGAAAGATATTGTGTGGGATAATACTGACTGGTAACCTCTTGCGTTGTTATTAGCTGATATGTCATTCAAACCTCCTCATTAATTTACCCTCTATCATCTTGAAAAACCAGTCATCTGTCAAATTATGTGCATCGGTGATCCATGTTTTAATTTGCTCTTTGATTTTAGGTGAATGCTCACCAACTGACTGAACTTGTGTCTCCCATATCAAAGCATCTTTATTTTTTCTTTTCCCCCGTACAAATCTTAAATGTATTGCTCCTTTGGGTTTTGTCGCAGGAAAAGAAAATCTCAAATCAAAACCCAATGGTAAGTCTTCAACGCCCGTTTCTTTAAAAAGTTTTTCATAGATGTCTATTTGTATTTTCAGATTTCTACTCAAAAAGGAGAAAATGTTATCTTTCTCATAATCAAAATTAACTGCGTCTATATATCTAAGCATTGCCCAGCTTATTTTTAAATCAGTTTCTGCATTAGGATATGCATCAAAAAGTACTTCTACCAGATGGTATAATCTCTTTTCAAAATCTTTCCAAATATATCCTTCTGTATCATTTAAGGTAATAATACCTTGGCCTATTTGAATAAGGGGCCATTTATCCTTATCTTTGCGAAAACGGTGTTGAACAACATATCCAGCGATTTCGTCAGGAATAGTTGAAGTAGGTAATGGCTCATGAAAGGGATATCGGTCCTTGACCCTATCATATAATCTACCGATTAATATTTTATAATGAGGGTCTATCTTCATCCCTGAGGCTGGCTCTTGTAGCTCCCATCGCAGTTCAAATATTGCCTCCACTAGAGGTTTATTTTTTAGCATCTTTCTTTCCATCTCTTCTACCTCCATATTCTCCCATATTTTATTAAAGATGCCATTTCATACAACAATAAAATCTATTGCCTGCCCCTTTCAATTCCCCATTATGTTTTTATAAAATTCGATTATCTTATATTTATTGCTACTACTGAGCCAGTCACATGCATCCTTAGGGTGTTTGT
>CAYNRT010000052.1:0-1974 GCA_964399945.1 uncultured Candidatus Saccharibacteria bacterium
ACCATCCAATTACAGTGAGGCAATCTGGTACTGAAAAGGTCTCGGCATCATAGGTGGTCATAACGTACCCAGCATAAAAGAAGTTCCTCCTTTGGTGGAATTTGGTTAAGTACCATAGGGCATAAACTTTTATGCTATGTTATATGAAGTGGCGCCAATATTATATCACTGTTAATTCAACCAATTTTCAATTTTTATTCCTTCGATTCTATCAAAATCAGTGTCGTTAGAAACAAGAATGAAATTCCTATGCTTAACCATAGAAGCTATTAAAATATCTGCATCTTTTATGAGATTCCCTCTTTGTCTTAAATCTGCATAGATTTCCGAAGCTATATCAAAAATATCCAGACTATCCAGTAGCACTAAACCAAATTCTCTACAAAGTGATTCAAATTTTCTTAATTTGGCATCAGCATTAATTGCTAAAAGGCCACGTTTTATTTCATAATAACTTATTCCATTTATGAAAATTTTTTTACCCTCTAACATCATCATTTGCGCTTTTTGTTTTATTTTTTTATTATCTTTCAAAATTACTGTTATAATATTTGTATCAAGTACATATGTCATTTGAAAAGCGGCCTCCTCTTTGCTGCTTCATCAAAGATTTTAAGTTCCTCAGGTGTCAAATCTTTTAGAAGTCCTGACATTACTTCTAATGCTAATATTTGCTTTATCCTTTTAAAAATCTCATCGTCGGTGATTTTGTCCCAGTCAAAAGAAATATTCATCAACTTTTCTGAAAGTGTTTTTAATAACTTATGTTTTAATATTCCTTCAAAAAGCCCCTCGTCATCTTCGTCTAATATTTTGTCAATCATTTTTGAAATCTTAATTAAGCACTGTACTTGTCTTACTCTCTTGTAAAGCCCCTCGGCAAATACTGTTTCAGTTTTAAATTCATAAGGTTGATATCTACTTGTTAGAGTCTCAATTTTTATTATTTCCGACAAGTTAAAAGCAAACAAGGGTTCTCCCAAGAATCTTAAATGTAAATCTTCTAGTTTGCCAATTCCTATCTCTTTTAACTGGATACTTGCAGACTCAGCTGGAAATAAAAGAGATGTTATTTCTACATTCTTTGATGTTATTTCTTGAAACATCATTCAAACCTCCTTAGTAATTCTCCTTCAATCATCTTAAAAAACCAATTATCAGTTAATGAATGAGCTGCCTCTACCCATGTAATTATCCCTTCTTTGTTATTCGGAGCATTATCGCCGATTGATTGAACCATTGTTTCCCATATTAAAGCATCTACATTTTTCCTCTTTCCCCGGATAAATCGCAGGTGAATTGCTCCTTTAGGCTTTATTGAAGGAAAAGCAAATTTTAAATCAATGTTCAAAGGTAAATTGTTAACACCTGTTTCTTTAAAGAGCTTTTCATTTATATGTATGTTCACCTTTAATTTCTCTTCTAAAAGCTTAAATAAATTTTCCTTTTCGTAATCAAAATCAATAGCATCAATATATCTTAACAATAACGAGTTTACTTTCATATTACTCTCTGACTCTGGATACGCCTTATAAAGTACATACAAAAGATGACGTATTCTTTTTTCAAAATCTTCCCATACATATCCTTCTGTATCATTTAAGGTAGTAATACCTGGACCTATTTGAATTAGGGGCCATTTATCTTTATCTTTCCGAAAACGGTGTTGAACAATATATCCTGCAATTTCATCTGGCATGGTTACAGTTGGTAGTTGTTCATGAAAGGGATATTCATCTTTTACTCTGTCGTATATCCTGCCAATCAATATTTTATAGTGTGGATCTATCTTCATTCCCGGAGCTGGCTCTTGTAGTTCCCATCTTATTTCAAATATAGCTTCTACAAGGGGCTTATTTTTTAGTACCTTTCTTACTGCCATTTTTATACCTCCATATTTTCTAAAGACGCCATTTCATATAACACCAGAATTGGGGCCTGTCGGCTTCCACTCTCTCCTGCCGACATTATAAT
>CAYNRT010000053.1:0-1926 GCA_964399945.1 uncultured Candidatus Saccharibacteria bacterium
AAGAAAAACATTGTATACAAAAAGCAATTATATTTTCCTTTAGTAGAAAGTTTCAGTAAAAAACTCAGGTACTCATCTCTATCTGTAAAATAATCAGATAGGTAATCCCACGATACTTGCAAAATATGTGGAATCTTTCCTTTTAAATCGTTATCTATACTAGTTAGTAACTCTTGAGGGATATTCTCATTCCATTTATTGCTTTGTGGATAACTCTTGCTTGACATAATTTTTTATGCTATACTGTCTTAGTGTAGGTGAAAGCCTACTAATCACGCGGTCCCGCCAAAAGCGGGATTTTCGCTTTTTATATAAGTTCTTTTGCCATTATAAAACTTACCAAAATCAATATACTTATTTTTAACTTGGTGGAGTTCTTTTGCAACTATCCCTCGCACACCAACTACGCATACTTTTTTATTTTTAATTTTTAGTCTTTCAAGTGGCTTAAATAAATCAGAGTCACCTGAAAAAAGCATAACAGCAGTAAATTTTTCCATATCATCTAACATATCCATCGTTATTTCAACATCGAAATTACATTTTGGTTCTTTAATAATAATTCCTGATTTATCTAAACTATCTATCAGTTCATAAATTTTATTTTTAATTGACTTATCAAATAACGTAAGGGTTTTGCGCTGAAAAAATAAACCTTCATTTATATCTTTTTTAATAAACTTCATATCTTTTGTTTTTAGAATAGCTCCAGTTTTTCTGATACGGTTATGAAATGCTTTAGAGTTTTGAGGATCTTCTGGGTTAAATCCATAATAAATTTTTATTTCTTTTATATTGTCAAAGCCTTGAAGTTGTTTTATCGCATCCTCTATTCTAAACCTCCACTTTAAAACGTCCTGCCAATGAAACATATTTGTTAAATCAATATAAACAAAAATAACATCTTGAGCATTAATCCATTTGAGGTAGTCATCTCTTATAAAAAATTTGTTCAAAATATTCTGAGGAATTCCTATCATAATTTTATTTTCTTTAAATTCTCTTTTATTTTCTCTTCTAATTTCTGACTTTCCTCGAAACATTTTTCCAAATCTGATGTTAGTTTCTTCATTTTTTCTTTAAATGGCACACCGTCATCTTCTTCTGGTTTTATTCCCACATACCTTCCCGGAGTTAAAACATAACCTGTTTTTCTGATATCTTCCAAGGTGGCTGATTTACAAAAGCCCGGCTCATCTTTATATTTTCCACAACCTTCTTCTCCTCGCCAAGCGCGAACAATATTAGCAATTTTTTGAATCTGCTCATCAGTAAAAGTATATTGCTTTCTTGAAATCGGCTCATAAATTTCTCTAGCATCAATGAATAACGTTTCGCCAGCCCTGTTTCTAAATCTGCCGTTCTTTTTATTCTTGGTAATAAACCACAAGGAAACAGGAAGCGATACATTAGCAAAAAGTTTTGGGGGACAAGTAATAATGACATCAATTAAATCATCTTCAATAATTTTTTTTCTTATTTCTTCTTCTTTTCCTCCTACTGCTAATGCTCCATTTGCCATAACAAAACCAGCCATACCGTTTGGCGCTAAATGATGAATAAAATGCTGAATCCACATAAAATTAGCATTAGATGCTGGCGGTATTCCATATTTTAACCGAGGATCTTTATCATTTAATCTATCGGGGTTCCAATCAGCATTAAAAGGAGGATTAGAAAGAACAAAGTCTGCTCTCAAATCAGGGAACTTATCATCGTAATAAGAATTGCTTCCGCCTTCAATCTGACCAGCCATCCCTCTAATAGCTAAATTCATTTTACAAAGCTTCCAAGTATTAACATTTAATTCCTGACCATAAAAAACCATTTTATTTGGATCCTCTTTATGACTTCTTAAAAACCTTCCTGATTGAACAAACATTCCTCCTGAACCACAAGCCGGGTCAAAAATTCTTGCTCCTTCAT
>CAYNRT010000054.1:0-1892 GCA_964399945.1 uncultured Candidatus Saccharibacteria bacterium
AATATGGTACCATATTGCCTTGACTATTAATTTTGTATCAGATTATGCCAGAATTACCTGAAGTGGAAACGATTAAAAGAGAGTTAAAGAAATCTCTTTTAGGGAAAAAAATTGCCCAGGTTAAAATTTTGTCAGCGAAGCAGTTTGTGGGCCGGCTTGATAAAATTATTGGCGCGCGTGTTATTGATGTTTGGCGGCAGGCAAAGCTTTTAGGAATAGAATTAAATAATGGTTTTACTGTTTTGACTCATTTAAAACTAACCGGCCAATTGGTTTTTGTTGCTAACCAAAAAACATCAGCTGTGGTTAAAATGCCCCATCCTCTTCCCTTTGCCGATAATAAACTGCCCGGGAAAACAACAAGGATAATTATTAAATTTGAGGACGGCTCCCGTTTGTTTTTTAACGATTTAAGGAAATTTGGCTGGATGAAAGTGGTTGAAAATCGTAAGCTTAAGGCCGAAAATTTATTGTATGGTCCCGAACCACTGGAAAAGAGCTTTACTTTAGATTATTTAAAAAATATTTTTGCTAAAACACGCCGGGCGATAAAGATAGTTTTGATGGACCAAACTAAAATTGCCGGATTGGGAAATATTTATGCTAATGAGGCTCTTTTTAAGGCGGGAATTGACCCGCGGCGGCCGGCCAATACTCTTAAGGAAGGGGAAATTAGAGCCTTAAAGGAGGCAATTGTGTCTATTTTAAAAGAGGCTATTAAAGACAGGGGAACCAGCGCCGCCGACGACGCTTATATTCAGGTAAACGCCCGCCCGGGTGGTTATCAGAAAAAATTAAAAGTTTACCAACGGGAAGGGCAGCCGTGTTTTCGCTGTCATTACCCGATTCAGCGTATTAAGCTTGGCGGCCGGAGCGCTTTCTTTTGTCCTCATTGTCAAAAATAAAGTGATTATCCAAAGCATTTTTCTTAAAAATTTTCGTTCTTATCAAGAAAGGGAGTTTTCCTTTTCGCCTAGAGTGAATTTGATTTTGGGACCTAACGCGGCAGGAAAAACAAATCTTTTAGAGGCAATTTATCTGCTTTTTAGCGGTGAAAGTTTTCGAGCGGGAAAGATAGAGGAAATGATTAAAGATAAGACGACAGTGGCCCATATTCAGGGAAAGGTAAGAAAAGATGGTACAAAAGAAGATTTAAAAGTTGTTCTTAGTCGGGGAGAAATCAATGGTCATTTAGTTCCCCGTCGCCAGTTTCTTATTGACGAAACCAAAAGGAGCAAAAGGAATTTCATTGGCCACTTTTTAGCGGTTATTTTTCGCCCCGAAGACTTGGATATTGTCATCGGCTCGCCTTCTTTGCGGCGGCGATTCTTGGATGAAGTTTTGATGGGAGTGGATAATGAATATTATCGTTCTCTTCTTTCTTATCAAAAAGGATTACGGGCGCGCAATCGCGTTTTGGAAAGTATTCGCGAGGGGAAAACAACCATTCAGTCTCTTTTCTTTTGGGATCGCCTTTTAATAAAAAACGGCGAATTGATTACGCAAAAAAGAGAGGCTTTAATTGAATTTTTAAATGGAAATAAGGCAACTGGTTCGTCTTTAAAAATTAATTATCTTAAAAATATTATTTCTCCTCAACGGCTGGCAGAAAAACAAAAGGCGGAAATCGGCGCCGGTATGAGTTTGGTCGGGCCTCATCGGGACGATTTTGTTATTTTAAAAAACGGCTGGTCGCTTTTTTCTTATGGTTCGCGCGGCGAGCAGCGTTTGGGCGTTTTTTGGCTTAAGATGGGTCAGCTTTCCTTTTGGCAAGAGAAGACCAAGGAAAAACCGGTTTTGCTTTTGGATGATATTTTCTCTGAATTGGATGAAAGCCATCAGGAGGCAGTTTTTGCCGTTCTGCAGGCCGGCCAAGTAATTATTGCCGCAAC
>CAYNRT010000055.1:0-1870 GCA_964399945.1 uncultured Candidatus Saccharibacteria bacterium
AGAAAAAAGTTATCGGAGTTGAAAATAAATGGATTATATGCTATAGTAAATATAGCTGGTGGCGGTAGCATCACTCCCATTGAATTATTAAATTTGAAAGGATTCCGCATCGAATTTCAAACTCGAATTCTTGGGCCAGTCGCTTTAGTTCAATCATTCTTACCTTTGATTCGCAATGCGAAAGGAAGAATTCTCTGGATTGCTACACCAGCGTTGCTTCCGAGTCCTTATCTTACTGATATTCATGCGTGTGATTTTGCGATTAATTTTATTTCAAGGACACTTAGAATAGAACTAATGCCCTGGAATATACCAAGTATACTTATTCGTTGTGGTGGGATAAAGACAACTTCACCTTCAAAGACATATCGAAAATTGGATGAGAACATAAGAAAATGGCCAAAAGAAATTTATGAATTATATGCTGATTCCCTAAAAAAGGTAAGAAAAGAATTTGAAGAATTTGATAAAAAAAGAACTGATCCGGAAAAAGTGGCAAAAGTAGTTTATAGGGCACTTACCAGCAAAAAAGCAAAAAGAAGGTATAGAGTTGGATATATGGCCGGATTTGCTGCATTTCTTGAGTTGTTTCCCCAGACTATAGTTGATTATATTTTAGAAAAAAAGTATAGTTAAATGTATTGGCTGCCAGTTAAGGAATTGCTCAACCGGCATTTGTCACACCGGGCATGAATCGACATTTTGAAGGTTTTAAGTGGGCATAGCAACTCCTGTTAGCTCCAGCCTATTTGCTGAAAGTCAAGTAAAAAATAAATTTAAATGATTATTCTTTGACAACTGTACCTTAAAATGAATGGCTTTCAATTTTTACCAGAGTTTAAAGTGGAAACCCTTGTAAGAACTTTGAAAAGAAAAGGATTTCCCGAGAGGAATTCTTTTTGGATCAAGAACCATTACCCGGTGTTTGTTTTTAGCCGGGTTAATACCAATAATAAATTTATCGGAGACATAGTGCCTTTTTATCTCAAAATATTGGAATTTCATTGTATTCTTCTCTCAATCAAACAAATGAAAATATGGGTATTATCTATTCCCGTTACGGGAAATCACTTTATCAAGTAAATTCTGATTTATTTAAGATAAAAATCGTTAGGTGCTAAGTGGATTACTAATTGTTAACAGGAGGATTAGTTATGAACACAAAAATATTTTGGATTTTTGGGATACTTCAAAGCCTATCATTGGGAACAATAGTATTCCTATTATTTAGGTCACTAAATTTAATCAAGGAAGAGAGTGTTATTGGTTTGGATACACAAATAGTGTTGAGTGTTTCTTTCCCGCTGTTTCTTTTACTAGTTGAATACATTATTTATAAAAAAGATAATAACCAGAATTAGTAATTTGAACTACTGTTTTTATTCGCTTAAATGTTCTAATATTTAAGTGCGTCGAGTATCCTGTATAAATAGAACCTATAATGAACTAAATTTCGAACTAAACTTTGGCAAAAATGTAAAATCACCATTATTTTACAATTCTCGTTCCCAAACAGGAGTTTGGGAACGAGAGAGGAAAAAACATGGAATGTACGTTTTTCTGAGAAGTGTTGATTTATCAGCGTGACCAAGAATCTTTTACCCACCAGTCTCCAGGTGCAGAATATTTTGTACGGGTTAGCCTGCACAGAGGCAGAACCTCTGCAGGAAAAATTTTTTGCATGTTTGCGTGAGCGATGCATTTAATATCCCCCCTTGGCCAAAGGGGGATATTAGGGGGATTCGTTGTTGAAGGGTAACTTGTTTTCTTCAGTAATGAATCGTCTGAATTTTTGCCTCAGTAGACGAAATTTCAATTTATCATTATAAAGTAACTCTGACGTTTCTGCCAAAGTTTAGTTTTGAATTGC
>CAYNRT010000056.1:0-1666 GCA_964399945.1 uncultured Candidatus Saccharibacteria bacterium
TAATCAAATAAAAACAAAAAGCAAGATCTTCTTTTTTTAATCCTACTAAATTTGGTGCGCCGAAGCAAGAATACCCGCAATTAAATAGGCGGGAGTGCAAACTCCGCCCGCCAAACCTTATTCCTTTATTTCCTTTTTTATCTGTTTATTTCATCACTTCTTTTACCATTTCTTTTGTTTATACTTGTTTCGCCAATTATTGCACTATAACTATTCTTTAAGATTTAACCTTCCAATAAAATATTCTATCAAGAAAATCTCTGTCTTTTATCATATTCATTGCTACTATCTCTTTTTTAGTTAGCCAGAGAGTTTCAAGTTTTTCAGGAGAAGAAAATTCTAATTTCTTATCCAGTTCTTTGATAAAATAAATCATCACGCTATGCCGCTCACCATCTTTAGAAATGTAATTCCAAATATCAAATAACTCCGGCTCCTCCTCCAAAAAATAATTAAGCTCTTCTTTCAATTCTCTTCTTAATGCCCCGAGTATTGATTCTCCCCACTCCATTCTTCCTCCAGGAATAGTGATTGTGCCTCTCTTATCTTTCAATATCAAAATTCTATCTTTATACTTCAATATTAATTTTACAGTTACATCCGGCCGCTTTCTTATATTTTTAGACATAAAATACAAAAAGGTTCCAAAAATATCTTTACTCTTATAGCTATTGGTAAAGATTACTGTGTGTGTCTATATCAATAAAAACTACTGTGTTTTTATCTTTAAATATATAAATCGCGCACCAATCGCCTGTAACATTTATACTCCATTGCCCTTTTTTGTTGCCACTAAGCAGATGGTTGTTTAAAAGCGGATGGAATAACTCTTTTTCAAAAAAAGAAAGACGTTTTTCAAACTGGCACTTAACTTTAGAAAGAGCGTTTTTATAACATTTAATGAAATGGCGATGAAATTCTATTTTCACAATGACTTCAAGTAATAAGTGGCTTTACGAGCATTAGAAAAAACCGGTGATAAGTTTTTGCCTGCCAAAGCCTCCTTTTGAAGGCGATCTAACCGTTTCTTAACAGAAGGCTTTAATTCGCCTTCTAAATAAAAATAGACTTCTTCGGTGCGGATAAACTGCTTAAGATAAGCATTACCAAGCTCGTACGCCACTTTCTGCGCTTTTTCTTTTACTTCCTTACCCGCTTTGAGATTAAGGGCAACTTTGGCCATATAGCTATATATACAACAGGCATCCGCTCGTCAACAACACCGAAGATATTTTAACGCTTTAAAACTAAAAGAATAAACTTTTTATTCACCTAAATTATTTTATGCCCGGGGCGGGAGTTGAACCCGCACGCCAAAAAATGGCCTACGCTCCTCAAGCGCAGATGTCTACCGATTCCATCACCCGGGCATACATTTAATTACTTGCTTTCTCTTCCCTTTCTGGAACAGAATTTTTTTCTTCTTTGTTTTTTTCCTCTTGCCCTTCTTCTGCCTTTTCTTTATTTTCTTTAACGCTATCTTCCTCTACGCTCTTTTTTTGTTGGTTTTCCTCTTGCGCGACACCCGATACTTTGTCTACATTTTCTTCTTTTACTTCAGCGCTATTCTCTTTTTCCTCTGTTTCTTTCTCTGTTTTTTCTTTTGTTGTCTTTTCCTCTGCCTTTTCTTCATAAACAAGCGACTCAAATTCCTTTTTCCTCTTCA
>CAYNRT010000057.1:0-1640 GCA_964399945.1 uncultured Candidatus Saccharibacteria bacterium
TTCATTGCAGTAACGGAAGTTCTCCTAGTTTAATTATAATTATTTAGAACGATAATAAAGTCCGTTTTTGTAAACGGGCTTTTTAGTTTACTATGATTTAAAGTTATCATTGACAGATATTTTTGTTTCGTATATCATAGAAATGACAACTTATTTCTAACCTTGTTTTAGAAACGAAAATAGGAAATTATGTTCAAAAAAGAAATTATTTGGCGAGAGCTTCTTTTCCAAAGTCTTGAAAAAAATAGACATAAATTTCAACAGAAACAATTGGCAGAACAATTCGGTTTTTCATTAAGCACTGTTTTTAACGCATTAAAAAAATTACGCGAGACTAAAGCCCTTAAGATTAGTGGTAGGGGTTTTGAAGTTGTTAGCCCGGAAAAACTGCTTTATCTTTGGGCAACTGAGCGAAGTTTGGGAAAAAACCTTGTTTACCAAACTTTTGTAGCCAAATCACCATTCCAAATTGAACAAGGAATGCCTGATAAAATAATTTGGGGATTATTCAGCGCTTACCGAAACAGATTTAAAGAAACTCCTTCGGATTATGATAAAGTTTATGTATATAGTTCCCAAGAGCAGTTAATGGAAATTAAAAAGCGTTTTCCTGTGAAAAAAGGACCAGTGAATCTTTTTGTTCTCCGTTCAGATAATTTTTTAGACAACTATGGCTATTCAGGAACATTAGCTCAAATGTTTGTTGATATTTGGAACACTAATTATTGGTATTCCCAAGAATTTCTACAAAAACTAAAAGAAAAAATGAATTTATGAAGCAGTTTTGGCATACTAATATTATTGAAAAAAGCTTTCAGACTTTGCTTAAATTAAACAGAGAATTTAATTTCATCCTTATCGGCGGGTGGGCAGTTTATTTCTGGACCAAAAAAATGAAATCAAAGGATATTGATATCGTTGTTAGTTTTTCAGAACTAGGAAAAATTAGAGAAAAATATGACTTGATTAAGAATGCTCGCTTGAGGAAATACGAAATAAAATTTAATGATTTTGACATTGATATTTATGTGCCTCGTTATTCAAAAATTGGCTTTCCGCTAGAAAAACTAGAAAACGACTATATTCAAAACATTGAGGGGTTTAAGGTGCCGACAGCCGAAGTTATTCTTTTAATGAAGCTCTTTGTTTTTGAACAACGTAAAAACTCTCTCAAAGGGGAAAAAGATAAAATTGACATTATTAGTTTATTGGAAAGCTTGGAAATAAATTGGAAACAATTTAAGAATTTGACTATGATGTATGTTCCTTCTGCTATAGATATATTACAAAAGGTTCTTAAAACTACTAAGGCGGCACCAGAACTTGAATTAGGACAGCATAAGCTTTCTAAATTAAAGAGGCAAACGCTTGAGGAATTAACCTAAAATTATTCTAATTAATTTCTAATTGCCATATAACACCAGAAATTATACAGCTTATGCGATTGCAAATTTTTTATTAAAGATTAAAATACCTTAATGGGTAAGAAATCAAGAGAAAAAAAAGAAAGGAGAGAAGCAGTTAATGCATCCGGCAAAGAAGTTGATGAAAATGTAGCGAGCCTGCCGACAGAAGGCAAGCCTTTTTTAGTAAAAGTTATATTTTGGGCAGCAGCTCTTGCTGTTTGTGTTTCTCCGTTT
>CAYNRT010000058.1:0-1567 GCA_964399945.1 uncultured Candidatus Saccharibacteria bacterium
AGTCCCACTCAATCGTTCTAAAAATTCTCCTTTCTTCTTGAGATAAACCTTGTTGAGTAAAAATACCTTTCTTTTTATGCAACTCCGGATATTCTAACCATAAGGGGAGCTTGCTAATTTCTATATTTAGAGAGCAGGTTTCAAAATATGATGAAAGCTTTTTTTCTATATACTTTCCTTTACCGCCTTGACTATGTTGATAATAAGAAGTAACACCCAATAAAGCTTCATAGTACTCTCTTATTTCAACAGGAACGCTTAAGAGGCCGTCGTAAACTTTTGCTACAGGGTCAAAATCTTTAGCATTAACATTAATGCATAATTCTTTAAAATTAATTAAGATATTCTTATATGGTTCATAAAGTAGTATCTGCCCAATTTCTAACCTATTTTTATACTTTACACAAAGTAAGTTTCTTTTAGCAATCATCTCTACACCTTTTTACAAATTATTATGCTCTCTCCCCTAATTGCACGATTACGAGCACCTAAAAGGGGATTGAATATCAATTTTTCAAACTTAAATCCTGCTTCCTCACAGAACTTTTTAGTCGTTATAGTCGTTGGTATCTTTTTTCCGCTAACAGTACTATCCCCTATTATTATAGCAAGTTTACCGCCGGGCTTTAATGCCCAGAAGATATTTTTTATGGATTCGTTTAAGTCCTCATAATACATAGCAACCTTTGGAGGTAATCCCCTATAAATACTTTTAGGCTTTCCGTTATTTTTCATTCCTAAATATTTGGATTCGATCTTTTTCATATTTACACCCAAATAATCGTAGGCAATTTTGTCTTTCCCGACATAATCTATTGAAAAATAATAAGGTGGACTAGTAATACACGCATCAAATTTATCTTCCATTTCATTAATACTCTTTAGGTCAAGTACGTCTCCTTCTATAATGCGGGCAGGTTCAAATTTAAGCTCATGGCTTTCTTTAATATCCATTGTCTTTTTATGACAATCGATTATGTAATTTAACTTTTGTATAAAGAGGCCTGTTTTGCCCGTTCTGTTATACCTTGAAGTTCTCGTAAAGGCGTCAACAGTATCGAAATATACTGCTAACATCAATTTATGAATTAAAGGGTCGGAATGTTCCCACTTTTTATTTTCTATTGCTTGTAAAATGTCTTGTAACTCTTTCGGTGTAAAATTCAAATTTTTCTCATCAATAAAAAGCAAATCATTTTTTAACTTGGATAAAACTATTCCCATTGGCGTGACATCTATTCCTACACTTTTGATTCCCATAAGTGAAGCTTCATGTGTAGCAGTACCAGAGCCATTAAAAGGGTCAAGAAGAAGTGAATTTTGGTTTAACTTAAAGGCATTGATTAAAGTCCTTACTACCCGAGGATAAAATTTACCTTTATATGGGTAGAGATTATGAAACGCATATGCGTTAGTATCGCCAAATTTATCTACTAAGTCGGTGTATAATGTTGTTTTCCCTTTTACTTTTTCAAGATGGGCAATTCTTAATCTTATAAAATCTTCGTTCCCTTTGAGATTAACCACCCTATTTACCGGGTCAATAGTATATTCATCAGTTAAACCT
>CAYNRT010000059.1:0-1550 GCA_964399945.1 uncultured Candidatus Saccharibacteria bacterium
GCTGAAGGCAAAGCCTCCTGCAACGAAGGACACAAAAACTAATGCGGCAATACCGATTTTTGTTTTTGTAATACTCATAATTTATACCTTTGATTAAATATTTAACTATACAAGTAATAATATCGACCTTTGCTTTAGCTAAAGCTTATACTGTGAATAACATATTCAAGTAATAATCTTCTTCGGTGCAAGAATAATCTAAGCGTAAATACAGAAACAGCAAGGCTTAACAGGAAAATCACCATGCTCACAATCGGCAATGATTCCAGAATAGCCAAGCTAAAATCCTGCCAAAGGGTGAAAAATGTTCCCGGATCGCTGATTGCAGTAGAAATAAAATAAGAAATTTCCGACCCTATTATTTGATTCACAAACATTATTCCAGAAACAGGTGTAGCAATTAAAGAAATTAATAAAAGAGACAAAAAACCAAACAACAATTTTTTAGTCTGCCGCAATTCCTGTTCTCGTTTAATTGCAAGAATAATACGGTCAAAAAGACCCGCAGGAGGTTCTTTGAGCTTAAGGTTGGTAAAAAGTTTTTCGTAATTTTTATGCATATATCTACTGCACCTATTAACTAATACGATAAAGGGATGCATTTTGGTGCATCCCTTTATAACTTAAATATGCCGTTATTTTTATAGTTTAGACAGAAGTTTTCTAAGTTGAATTAAAGCTCGCCTATGCCGGCTCTTTATGGTATTGAGTGGTTCCCTTAAGATCTCTGCAATTTCTCTAAAAGTGAAATGATTATTATAACGAAGGGACAATACCATGCAATATTTTGGAATCAATTGGCCCATCGCCACATTAAGCCTTTCTGTGATGTTAATTCGCTCAAGAATTTCATTGGGTAAAGGAGTGGAATCTACAAGAGTATTAGTAAGTAGATTTTCCTTTTCTTCATCTTCAAAATTAGAAAATGGTATGGCTTTTTTCTTTCTCAGCCAATCAATAGAAGCATTTTTGGCAATACTAAAAATCCAAGTTTTGAAACTTTTGCCTTGATCAAACTTTTTCAGGTTTCGCCAGACCTTTATAAAAACCTCCTGCGTAATATCTTCAGCATCTTGTTCATTCCCAACATAACGATAGACAAAATTATAAATCGGTTTGAGATAACTTTTTATTAAAATCTCAAGCGACTTTTCATCACCCGCGAAATATTTAGCTATAAGTTGTGCTTCTGAATTTGCTGTCATATTACTCTACATGTAGCATAAAATGGCTAATTTATTATAGTAAAGGACAATCCGCTGTCAAGGTAATTTAGAAACTTCTAAATTGTCTTGATAGATAAAATAAAAACGTATCCTTCCTCCGTTTTCATAAACAAGTAAATAATTGTTTTGTCAAATTTAATCAAATTTATCTTTTGTATCTCCTTTATACCTTAGTTTGCTCTTCGCGTTTCAGGGATTCCGATTTTGCTTAATATTCTTTTTAGTGTATAGAATTTTAATAGGCCTGTGAATTTTAGTGTGTCAACCCCTGCTTCCTGTTCTGTATTCTCTGAATCTTCTTACGATAAGAAATCATTTAAAAAA
>CAYNRT010000060.1:0-1512 GCA_964399945.1 uncultured Candidatus Saccharibacteria bacterium
TTGGGATTTTAATATTTTCTCTACATTCTGCCTTGTTTCTTTTTTTGTACTATCTACGATGAGAATCTCAGTAAAAACTTTAGAATCAAACAATGATTCCTGACTAACTCTTTGTTTGGCAATTTCTGCAACTTTTGGCAGTAATTCAATTCCTATCCCATTTCTTCCTAGTCTTTTACATTCAATTAAAGTCGTTCCGCTCCCCAAAAATGTATCTAATACAACATCGCCTTTTTTAGTAAATCTTCTCATTAACTGATTTGGTATTTGGGGGATAAAATTTCCATGATAATCACCTCTATGAGCTCCTGATTTGTCCCGCTCGCCAATAATCCAAAGACTATCTGTAATGATGTCTTTATATTCTTTCCAATTTTTTAAATTTAGATCGTTTATTTTTGACATAATTCTACAAAGTAGATTTATAAGATTGTTTAATTAAATCTAATGCATAATTTATATCTTCCGGTTTAGAAATTGAAAAATAGTAATACTCCGTTGAACCTTCCCAACTTTTGTTTGATGGTTTAGCTAATTTTCTGGGATCATTCAGGGTAATCGATTTAGTATAAATACTTATACGCAATTTGCTTTTTCTAAAACGAATTTTGCAAAAAATTCTATTATGCCAATAACCAATATAAAATTTTGTCGGCTTCTCCTCGATTGACTCGTCTAATTGCCTTATTGATTCTCTTAATTCTTTAAATATAGCAATTGTTTCTTTGCTCCCCTTCTTGAAATGGTCATCTATAGTAAAAGATTCATATTTTATTTCTGTTACTCTTCGTTTTGATTTTGCATTCGGCGTGGATGAACCAAAAAGTTCTATTGTCAATATATCATCGCCATATCTTGAATACGCCCACAACTCTATATTCTCACCTAAATGTTCAATTGCATCTCTTACTCTTTTACTAAAAGATTGGGCTACTACCATAACTTTTGGTTGCCCCCATTCGATTTTTGTTTTTTCGCCAATCTTATTTTTAATAATCTTTTCAACTTCCCATTTATTTTTAACCAGCCAATTAAGATATGATAATGCTTGAATAATTGCCTCGTCCTGTTCGCCCCACTTATACTCAATAATAACTGGTGCATTATTTTCATCTAACGCCAAAGTATCAATTCTTCCACTATCAGTTATTACTTCTGATGCTACATAACGCATACCTCCAAAGATATCTTCTAAATTTTCATCAATTAAATGTTGGAGTTCTCTTTCATTCCTGAAATTAGAAGATTTAATTTGGGCTACTTTATTGTTTTGTATTTTAAAAATTGGCATAAATTACTTTATTAAATCATCAACCGCTACGCCTAGCGCTTTGGCGATTTTGGATAAAGTTTCTATAGTTGGATTTTTATTTGCGCCAGATTCTATTTTGATAATTGTATTATAGGTAACATCGGCTAATTTTGATAGCCGGTCTTGAGAAATACCAAGTTTGTTTCGGTATTTTTTTATGTTTTCGGCAATTTTTGATTTGTTGTTTGACTTCATTGTAA